>JAVVHA010000001.1 GCA_032249735.1 Dehalococcoidia bacterium
CACGTTTCAATCCCAGCTTGGTTCGATTGGCGCATTGTAAATAGCTAAGGTCAGGCGACGGGGGTCGTAGTTTCAATCCCAGCTTGGTTCGATTGGCGCAGTCTCCAGCTCCGTCCCCATCTGGGCTGCGAGTTCCGTTTCAATCCCAGCTTGGTTCGATTGGCGCACGAAAGGCAAGGAAGTCGGGCACGGTGATGCTGACGTTTCAATCCCAGCTTGGTTCGATTGGCGCACCGCCCTGTCGGCGGTGCCGCCAGTGCTGGTGAGGGTTTCAATCCCAGCTTGGTTCGATTGGCGCGACAGGGACGTGGACATCCTCATGGACCTTTGGGCTGTTTCAATCCCAGCTTGGTTCGATTGGCGCTTGCTAAGATTGTAATGCCTGTCAAGTGCCCAGAAGGGTTTCAATCCCAGCTTGGTTCGATTGGCGCCGAGTGATAGCGATAGTTATAGCGCCTCGAAACCGCGTTTCAATCCCAGCTTGGTTCGATTGGCGCCCCTTTGGGGTCACTATACCCTTCTCATACTGCCCCGTTTCAATCCCAGCTTGGTTCGATTGGCGCCGAAATCGGCAAAAATCCTACCAAAGCGTACTCACCGTTTCAATCCCAGCTTGGTTCGATTGGCGCAATTCTCAGCAAAGCTTCCAATTTGTTGTTAAGTTTGTTTCAATCCCAGCTTGGTTCGATTGGCGCCTGGCATGACGATAGCGGCGCCTACGGGCAGTAGGTGTTTCAATCCCAGCTTGGTTCGATTGGCGCCAGGTAGGCGTACCTTGCCTAAACTTAACAACAAATGTTTCAACCCCAGCTTGGTTCGATTGGCGCGATGCTGCAAACTGAGCCCACGTTGCACGCTGAATCGGTTTCAATCCCAGCTTGGTTCGATTGGCGCGGGGGCTATCATGCGTACTGTTTTGCAAAGAAAACGGTTTCAATCCCAGCTTGGTTCGATTGGCGCGCCTACCTGGTAACGGCAAGCCCCAATCCAGTCTGAGTTTCAATCCCAGCTTGGTTCGATTGGCGCCAGCGTCAAGTTTTTCGCATGTTCGTAGTCGTAGCCTGTTTCAATCCCAGCTTGGTTCGATTGGCGCCTGGCAAGGTGGCCATGGTGGCCCTGCTACAGGTCGGTTTCAATCCCAGCTTGGTTCGATTGGCGCATGGAGTTGACGTCAAGACGATAAAACCGCTTCCCCTGTTTCAATCCCAGCTTGGTTCGATTGGCGCCGGAAGATTTGGAGAACATACTAGAGCGATTTGCCACGGTTTCAATCCCAGCTTGGTTCGATTGGCGCCTCTGGTGCTGCGGGCTATGAGTATAGCGAACACCGTGTTTCAATCCCAGCTTGGTTCGATTGGCGCATGACTTGCACTGTGTCAGCTGACGAAGCTAAGAATGTTTCAATCCCAGCTTGGTTCGATTGGCGCCAAGCAGGGAATATCGGAATTTTGGGCCCGGGCCTACGTTTCAATCCCAGCTTGGTTCGATTGGCGCCTCATCTTGGAGCGCACAAAGCTAAAGGTGGCCCAGGTTTCAATCCCAGCTTGGTTCGATTGGCGCCATCCTGAGAACAACGTGCGCGTCGCATTCGAGATAGTTTCAATCCCAGCTTGGTTCGATTGGCGCTATACCGTGCCGGCGCGGCGGGCATATCTTCAACAAGTTTCAATCCCAGCTTGGTTCGATTGGCGCCGGAAGATTTGGAGAACATACTAGAGCGATTTGCCACGGTTTCAATCCCAGCTTGGTTCGATTGGCGCAACCCTCCTTGCCCAACGTCTCCCGTAGCTGAGACAGTTTCAATCCCAGCTTGGTTCGATTGGCGCTGGGTTAAGCAGAGGAGACTGCGTGACGTGGTAAGGGTTTCAATCCCAGCTTGGTTCGATTGGCGCAACATGGCTCCTTTTTCAGTGCGGAATCTGATATGGTAGGTTTCAATCCCAGCTTGGTTCGATTGGCGCCCGCAGGTTGGGGGCCATTCTTCACGTGGTCCAAATTCGCTTGGGCACTTTTCCTCCAGCCACCCGCGGTTATGTTACCGTCGACCCGCGGTAGCTGTCAATCAGCCTTCGGTCGACGGCAGCCTAGATGATCTGGTCCATGGGCGCCGCCTCCACCCCCAGCACCTCCCTGCTGACCCAGCGCTGGTCTCGCACCTTGTAGATGTAGATGGAGTCGTGCCGCGGGTTGATGATGCGGCGCAGCCCCGCCTTCATCTTCTCCAATCGCCCTTCGCTCACGTCTCCCTCGAATACGGAACGCTGCACCCAGAAGAGATGGCGCCTCAGATACTGACAGACCTTGCTGACCCGCTTCTCTTCCACGTCGTATACGACGATGATGTACATGCTGTCACCTCCTGGCCAGACGGACCATCCCAAAGCCCTGTGCGTTCCGCTCCCCAAAGCCCATCTCGTAGCCGATGTGCAGAAGCAGCCCGTCCCCTGATGCCCGGAAGCGCCCCTCGAAACCGCGCACTGCGATGTCGTTGATGGTGACCAGGCGAGAGCGTACACCTTTCAGGGGCTCCAAGCGGACCGCCGCATCCTCCGGAACGGGCTGGCCAAAGGCGCGTGCCTTGTTGATAAGGTTCTGGCTGAGGACGCGGTGGAACTCCTCCTCCCACGGCGTCAGAAAGACCTTTCGTAGCCGGCCGCCCTGTTCCACAGCCGTAGAGGCCACAATGGGCGATAGGGTCTCCACCACCAAAGGCGGAGTCAAGGCAGGCGTTGCCTCCACCTCCACCAGCGCTACCGTTAGATGGACACCGCCCAACTGTACCGTGCCCCCAGTAAGCAGGAACCCGGCCAGCGCCTCTACTATTGGGGAAAGGGGGGAAGATATCCACCACCAGACCGGCGGCTGCATAAGGAGGCCCCCTGGCTGTTGCTGGGCGGTCCTGGGGCGTAGCCAGGAGTAGGTGAAAGGCTTGTAACGGCGGCCCCCAGATATGAGCCCTTGGTCGTGCATAGACTCGGCCAGCTCGGGGTCCCACCTTCGCAGAGCGCTGTAGACGGCCCCCCGCAACAACTCCGGGTAACGCCATGGCAGGAAGAAAGGTGAAGGGTGTTCTAATGTCACTCTCAGCCGCATAACTTCACCTCCTCACCACCAGGCCTTCAGGGGCTGGTACTCTTCCATGCCGATGAGGTGGCGCACAAGCTTGTACGCCTCCAGGCGCAATAGCTGACGGTAGGATACGTTGCGCTTGAGGGTACGGTGGTACACGGTGGTGGCCAACGTCTCCTCCAGGGCGCGGATGAAGGTCTTGCGGCCTTCTTCGCTCAGGTAGACGCCTGCCGACTCGCCCAACGGCTCCAGGTCGTCTTTACCTATCATGTTCCGATTTACCACGCGGAAGATGACCCGATCCACGATCAGGGGCCGGAACACCTCGGCGATGTCCAAGGCCAGGGAGAAGCGACGTTGTGAGGGCTCGTGCAAGTAGCTAATGGTGGGGTTGAGTTGGGTGACGTAGAGCTCGGCCAGGGTAGCTGTATAAAGCAGGGTATTGCCAAAAGAGATGAGGGCGTTGATGAGGTTATCGGGCGGGCGGCGCACCCGCTGTTGGAAGGGCTCCTCCAGGTCCATGATGAGGTTGAAGGCGCCGTAATAGGCGTCCCTGGCCCTCCCCTCCACGCCCATAAGGGAGGGGATATCTCGGCATGCCTCTACTTCGGCTAAGGAGCGCTCCACCGCTGCCAGGACGGTATCCAAGTCCCGACCCCGGCGCTGGTAATAGGCCAGGTTGCGGCGCAGGTGGAATAGTGAGCCTTTGACGAACTGGCGTGCTAGATAGAGCCGCTTGGTTGGGTCGAGGTAGTGCTCCACTTGTCGCAGCAGCAGGTGCCCACTGACATTGCCCTCGCGCGGGTAGAAGCTCCCTGTGTAAAAGCCGTAATAGTTGAAGCAGTGGACCACCACCCCATGCTGGCCCAGGAAGTTCAGGAGCTTGGTGTTGAGGTCGATCTCGCCGAAAAGGTAAAGCTCGCGCACATCCTCAATGGGGATGGGGCGGCGCCCCTCCTCTTCCTCCTGCTCCAGGTAGAGGGTGTTCTGGCGGCGGCGGAGCCGACCGTTGCGGAAGAGGTAATAACTGCGCGGCACAGCCCTACCCCCAGCACAGCTCGGCGTAGGCGCACGTCCGGCAGATGGGCATGTAGTCCATGTTGGGTGGGCTCGGCATAGCCTCTATACGCGCGATGTCCCTAAGCGCCAGGGTCACTTCCTCCTCCAGGTCCGAGGTAAGATGCACCTCCTCCCGACGGCGCTTCTTGGGGAACCGGAGCTCGCCTGTCAAGTCGCCCGCACCCAAGTGGCGCAGATAGAGCAGGTAGTAGGCCACCTGGAGGCGGGCAGCGTGTACCAGGCGACGGGAGTATTTGACCTCCAGCACCCGCCCTTGGCCTTCTAAGACGTCCACGCGTACCAGCTCGTCCAGCATAACCTCGCGGCGGGGGAGGGGGGGATATACGCTTTCGTGCAAAAGGCGCCCCAAAAGGACCCGGTCTGATGCCCCTTCCATGCGCATCCCTTTGGCAAAGAGCCAGAGTTTGCGGTGACACACAGCCCAATAATTGACCTTGATGCCGTTGGTGCGTAGACGCTCGAACTCCTCTGGTGTCAGCAGCGGCGGCTGATGCGGCGCCTCCATGGCTTCCCTGCTTACCTACTCTCAGTCCAGCAGCACAAATGAGGCCGCATCATCCTCTTCTGGAGGACAGAGCCCCAGCTCCGCATCGTAGGGCAAGGTTGTCTCGTAACAGCCCAGGTCTTTGAGGGGAGTGAATGCGCTTGGCTGCTGCTTGAGCCAGTAGATGGGCACAGGCACCAGCAGCTCGGGTATCCGCCATCCCTCGCCCGCGTTCTTGAATTCATAGGCCTCGTCGCGGAAGACGTAAGGCAAGACCTCCACGCTGATGAGTCCACGTCTGGCCGTGAACTTCTGCTGCATCTCGGGGTCCGAGAGGTCGATGGTGTAACAGCCCTGGATGGACTGCACGTCGGAAAGGGTATCGCGCCCTTCTTGCAGCTCTTTCTGCCAGTCCGGCGCAGCTGTCACCTGCTGGTAGAGCTGGTGGGTGGCCTCGGCCAGGTCGGCATCGGTGGGGCTAGAGGGCAGGGCTCGCGCTAGCTGGAGACTCCATTCCAGGACAGAGCGCCCGTAGATGCGCTCCGCTCCCTCCGATGGCTGGCAGAAAAGGTGCACGGGGGCCGGCGGGCGGTCGCCTCGGCGGTTCACTCGGCCCATGCGCTGCACTAAGGCATCCATGGGGGCCACCTCAGTGAACAGCACATCGTATGAGATGTCCAGGCTCACCTCGACGACCTGGGTAGCGACGAAGACGGTACCCGGCGCGGGGGACCCCACCTGCCGTTCCTTCCGCTGGCGATCCCGGAAGGTGAACCGGGAATGGAGCAGCTGCACAGCCTGAGGCCCCAATTCTTTCTTGATGGCCAGATAAAGCTCCTGCGCCTGTCGCACAGTGTTGGCCACCACGAGAACCCGGCGGCCGTTGCGGGCCGCCGCTAACACTTCCTCCACGCAGCCATCAAGAGGCGAATCGTGCAACTCTAGGCGATGCCGGGCCCGTCGCCACAGCTCAGGCTCGGCCTCGACTAGCCTCCCCTTTGGGAAAAGATCCAGCAATGCGCTGGGCAGGGTGGCGCTGGCCACGGCTAGCCGCGCTGGGTGTTCCCTCTCCAGGGCGGCCAGGAGGAGGCCCAGGGTATAGGGCTCGTAGGTGTGGACCTCGTCCACCACCATGGTAGCCTGCCTGGCCAAGGTGCGTCGTTCCTCCCAATGACGGCCGTGTAGATGGGCTAGGATGTACTGGTCGAGGGTGGCCACTGTGACGGGACGGGCGAAGACGGAGCCGAAGAGGCGGGTATCCAGCGAGTCTTGGTCTTCTTCCTGCCGCAGCATGTAGCTGGCGCGGCCGTGGGCCAGGCCCACCTGCTCTTGGCCGTAGATTTTCCGCAGACGGTACCACATGGCATTGACGGTGGCCTGAGTGGGTAGCAGATACAACAGCCTGTTGGCATTGCCTGCCCACAGCAACAGCGCCTCCGTCTTCCCTGTGCCCGTGGGTGCTCGCAGCCATAGGACGTCGTCCAGGGCCTCGCGGGCCTGGACTTGAAACCGCCTTAGCGAGAAAGAGGAGACGTGGCTAGCCACGCAGCTGTCGCCGCTGGACAAGAAGAAGACGGAGGTATCGTGCCCTTTGGCCGAGGCCAACCAGTCGGCCAGGTGCAGCACTGTCTTAACCTGGGCGAACTCCTCCACAGGCTGCTGCTGCAGACGCCCCAGGAGGCTGGTCCACCCACCCGAGCTAGACGATTGTCCAACGTCATGGAGGATGTCAGCAGGTGACCTTTTGAGTAGAGGCTTAAATTGCAATAGGAACTGGCGCGCTTGAGGCAGCGGCCCGACTCCCGCTTTCTCCAGTAGCTCCCAAACTTCCTCGATGACCTGGAGAAGGATAGGGTCATCAAGAAGGTCGGGCGCTCCGTAGCCTTTGTATAGCGCAGGGCCCAGTGGCGAGTGATGGGTCAGGACCGCCCCGGTGGCGGCCAGCGGGGCACCCTGCCATCCGTTTTCTTGCGCAAGGCGTGCCTCAGCAACCAGCACAAAGGGCAGCGATGCCAGAGCATGAGGGTAGGCCTTTGCCTTTTTTTGGTTGGCAACGCGCCTCAAGTTCTGCAGATCCCTGTCCGGGGCGCCGCGGGTCTGTGCCTGCTCCAGGGCGCGGGCCGCCTCCATATATTCCTGAAAGCTATACGTGACCTTGCCGATATCATGGAGGGCACAGGCGAGGAGGGCCTGCATCCTCAGCCGTTCCCCCAGCCCCAGGCGACGGGCTAGACGGTCGCCTAGCAGGAGCACGTCCCGCAGATGGTCCACCAGGGGTGTATCGGGCTTGCCTAGAAGTTGTTGACCCATGTGAAGTTCCTCCCCTGCATCTGCAGGACAGGGAACTGGGGCGACGGCACGTCCAGCTCCACCTGCACCGGTAGAAAGCTTAGGGGGGTCATCCTTTCAGGGCTCCTGACCCCTCTATTGTCCAACCGGAAGGATAGGGGGAGGGTCTCCACCAACACGGGCTCCACGCGTAGCCCGGGCTGCAGCACGGGGCGGGGGGAGGTCGCACGCACATCCCCAGGTACTATAGTGCCCCGGAAGCGCGGCTCGCCATCGGTGGCCTCCTCAAGGGTCACATCCTCCACCAGAGCCAGCTCATCCTCCCGCCCCAAGGACAGGGGATAGACGGGATCGGCGAAGGCCTCTCTGAGCTGCTGAAGGATATCCTCAGGGCCGCCGTAGACGAGGGTGTAGCGCACAGAGAAGAGCAACTCGCGGAAATATGGTGAGCGTTCGGCTATCTTTCCACCCTTCACCTTGAGCACCGTCCACAAATCGCGGGCACGCCCCGGCTCAGCGTCAGCCCAGGCTGTCACCAAGACCTGCCGGAGGGGGCTGTCGTCGGCCCACATCTGGCGATCGGAGAGGCCAAGGGCTGCCCCGGCGATGCCCAGGAGGGTAGTAGGGGGTGGCAGGGGCAACGATCGCTGATAGTTGTGGTCCAAGGGGCGCCGGAAGGAGGCTACCGGCGCCCGCATGGTCACCCTAAGGACCATCACCATAGGCCTTCCACGTCCTTCTTAGCGGCTTCTATGGCCTGGTGCACCGTAAGCACCTCGCCGTACTGGGCCAGCTTCTCCTTCACCTCGTCGGCGTTGGCGAAGACCCCTGGCTCGATGCCAAACAATGTCCGCTGGCGGTGGGGTGCGAACTTTTCCAGGGCATTGATGAGGGGTTCCAGGTCCAGCCAGTAGGAGCCGTCCTCGTAGTTGGCAGCCAGCGCCTCCAGGAAGACAGGGTGCTTGACGCTGAGGCGGCTATAGGCCAGGAACTTGGGCGAAAGGTCGGTGAGCATGCGCGCTGTGCGACCGCCTCCCCAGAGGAGGTTCAGGGCTTCCAGAAGGGCTTGCAGCCGCCGGCGGCGCTCTTCAGCGGGGATAGAACGATCCTCATTCTCACCAATCTCTAGATGCCTGAATACACCCACTCGGTCCAGCTCCACCAGCAATGTGCCCTTGAAGAGGTTGGCGTAGAGCTCTGTCTCGAACATGTTGCCGCCAGCGGCCATCGCCTGGCCGAAGCGCTCAAAGGACCTGGTGCCTAGGTCGCGGTCGCCTTGGAAGGGGAAAAGGCCCACCGCCGCCGAGACCCGCACGGGCGAGGTCCGGCGACGTCCGCGGGAGGCGTCCATATAGCCGAAAAGGTCTTCATCGATGAACTCCCACGGCCGGACGGGTGGCGTGACCTCCTGGTTACCCCGGCCCCCCACTATGGCAAAAGGGTCCGAGAGCTGGTGGCCTAGGTCATCGAGGCGGTCCCGCAGCATTCGCCGCAGGGCCTGCCCGGAGATGTAGGGGATGGCGCTTCCATCTGGCAGGGTCACCTTCTTGGCCACCACCACGTTGCCCTCAGTGTGCGAGGCGTTCACGTTGGCGGCCGAAACCTTTGCCAGATAGCCGATAACGATGGCCTTGCTCATGTCAGCCCTCCTGGGTTGGTTCGCGCCTTTCCTTGCGCAAATATGCGTTCATGGCGTAGATGGAAAGGATGGTCTTGACGCGAAGCCAGGACATGCCAGCGATGCGTTCGCCTTTCTCTATGTTCAAGAGGGCCTCAGGAACGTTCGTCTCTAGGCGGAATTGGGCATCGTTTAGGACGCGGTAGAACGCCTCGGGGTTTTTGGCGTTTCGCAGGTCATAGAGGAGCCCCATCTCCCTTTGCTCATGTGCCTTCTCGCCAAGGTGGTGGCCAAACCCCGCTAGGGTTCGCTGGAATTGCTCGTCCATTCCCATCACCTCCCGTGCATACGCTTCTAAGATCTGAAGGGTGCCCTCCACCAAGGGCCTGCGGTTCTCCTCACGCGCCCGCACTTCGTACAGGAACTCCGCCACGCCGGGGAAAGGGTCGTCAAAGGTCAACACCGCCCAGGCGATACGGTCGCGCCACATGGTCTCCCACTTCCCCTGCCTCTGGGCTCGGAACTGTTCGAAGATGTGCACCACACGGGCGTGGCGGTTGTTGTCCAGAGGCGAGACCACGTCTAGCCATCGCTCGTAGAGGCGGAATAGGTGGTGGAGACGGGTGAACTCGCGCAGGGCAGTCATTTGGAAGGCTTGCCCTGGCTTGCCGGTGATGGCGTACAAGGTGATGGGTGGCGGTGGGGCAGGGGTGGTCCCAAGCAATCCTGCGAGCAACTGACGCCCTTCCGGGTCGAGGACGTCGGAACTGCGGGCGTGGGAGAAAAGGGCCAGCAGCAGGCCGAGGGCCGTCTCGTGCACGTAGGGGCCGGAGAAGGCCGTCGGGGCATTCCCTCCCTTGTCCTGGCGGGCCTGTATCCAGGGGCGCAGGACGCTCCGGTGGAGTTGTGCCAGAAGCCCCAGCTCCGAGTGGAACACGAAGATGTGAAGAGCATCCTGGCCCTGGGCCTTCCACAACCAGCCCACGTAGGCGGCAGCGCCGGCCAGGGCGCAGCGGGCACAGAGCCTCGTCCCTCGCTTCAGGCCTGGATAGAAGTTGCCGAACTTGTCGGGGTCCACCAGTAGTGGCAACATCCACATCTTGGCGTCTGTCAGGGGCGCGTCCTCCCCACAGATGTCGCACGTCCCGGGCTTCTTGGTGAGGTCGAGCTTGAGGTCAAATATGGGTGGTTGAGTGGGATAGGTCTCCCCCCCAATAGTCACCTTTTGGCCGGGGGCTCCAGCTACCTTTATGAACAGGTTAGTGGGATAGACCCAGTTGGTCTTTTCGTACTCGCGGAGCTGGCCGGAGGCCAGGTCATAATAAAGGCCCTTCTTGCCTGTCTTTTGGGTGAGCTGGTCCAAGACCCAGCTGCGCACTCGGTCGATGGTGTGGTCTCCCTCCCCAAGGCCGTGGGCCAGCACCACGAGACCGGTGTCCACCCAGAAGTTGCCCGTGCTCCTCTTTAGCGCGATACTTACGGTGGTCATTTTTGGGCAAAGCGTACATGTGTTCTCTGCCGTTGTCAAGCCTTGTGGGCTGGTTTACTGATGGGGCTGGGGCGGTTGTGGGAGCAGGCGTTGGCGCCACTGCCGTAGGTGGGCGGCGTGCTCCTGGTAGTGCCCCCAGGTGTCCCAGCGCAGGCGGCGTCGCAGCCGGGCCTCGGTGCGCCCGGGGATGTAGGGCAGGCTGGCCAGGCACTGCATGAGGCGATGGTGGACGTCGTGGGCCCGCTGCCAGGTCTGGACCAGGGAGAGGCCACGCCAATGCTCCTGCTGGCGCGCGTTGAAGGCATCGATGTTGCCGTAGCGGGGCAGGGGCTTCCCCGCCAGAATGATGGGGGCGGCCTTGATGAACTCCTCCTCCCAGGTGGCGATGTGGCAGAGGAGGTCGCGGGCCGACCAGTGGCCCACGGCCCCAGGCTGCGTCATCTCCTCCTCCGACAGCCCATCCAGCAGGGCCATGAGCGCCCGCCATTCCGAGTCCACCAGCGCCAACAGCTCTTCCCGTGTGCGGCCCGGCACGTGTCACCTCTGGCCAACAGGGCGCACGCCGTGCTTCTCAAGGACGCGGCGGAGGTACTGGCCGGTGAGGCTCTCCTCCACCTGCGCCACCTCCTCGGGGGTGCCCTCGGCCACCACCCAGCCGCCGCGGTCGCCACCGCCGGGGCCCAGGTCGATGATGTGGTCCGCCTGCTTGATGACGTCCAGGTGGTGCTCGATGACCACCACCGTGTTGCCGGCGTCCACCAGGCGGTGAAGGACCCTGATGAGGTTGTTTACGTCCTCGAAGGAGAGGCCGGTGGTGGGCTCGTCCAGTATGTATAGGGTCCGGCCTGTGGCGCGCCGAGAGAGCTCTGCCGCCAGCTTCACCCTCTGGGCCTCCCCACCCGAGAGGGTGGTGGCTGGCTGGCCCAGGCAGATGTACCCCAGGCCCACATCGTATAAGGTCTGCAACTTTTGGCGCACTTGGGGGAAGGCCTCGAAGAACTCCAGGGCCTCCTCCACCGTCATGTCCAGCACATCGGCGATGTTCTTGCCCCGGAAGGTTATCTCCAGGGTCTCTCGATTGTAACGCTTGCCGTGGCAGACCTCGCATGGCACTTCCACATCTGGTAGGAACTGCATCTCGATCTGGATGTAGCCCTCTCCCTGGCAGGCCTCGCACCTTCCCCCTTTGACGTTGAAGGAGAAGCGACCAGGCCTGTAGCCCCGCAGTCGGGCCTCAGGGACGGAGGCGAAAAGCTCCCTAATCGGCGTAAAGGCGCCCGTGTATGTGGCAGGGTTGGAGCGAGGGGTGCGCCCGATGGGGGACTGGTCGATGTTGATGACCTTGTCGATATGCTCCAGCCCCTCAATGGCGTCGTGGAGACCTGGGCGATCCTTGGCCCCATAGAGGACCTGGGCCGCCTTCTTGTACAGGATCTCGAACACCAGGGTCGATTTGCCCGAGCCAGATACGCCCGTTACGCATACGAACTTGCCCAGGGGTATGCGCACGGTGATGTTCTTAAGGTTGAACTCCCGCGCTCCGCGCACCACGATCTCTCTGCCGTTGCCCGGGCGGCGTCTGCTGGGGAGGGGGATCTCCTTGCGCCCGGAAAGGTAGGCCCCAGTGATGGACTGAGGGTGGGAGCAGATGTCCTCCAGGGTGCCTGTGGCCACCACATATCCTCCATGGCGGCCTGCCCCTGGCCCCAGGTCGATGATGTAGTCGGCAGCCCGGATCATGGCCTCGTCGTGCTCCACGACGATGACCGTGTTGCCCAGGTCCCTCAGCCGCTTGAGGGTGGCGATGAGGCGGTCTTCATCGGCGGGGTGGAGGCCGATGGAGGGCTCATCGCAGACGTAGAGGACGCCCATGAGCCCGGAGCCGATCTGGGTGGCCAGGCGGATGCGCTGTGCCTCCCCCCCGGCCAGGGTGCCGGTGCGGCGGTCCAGGGTGAGGTAGTCCAGCCCCACGTCCACCAGGAAGCGAAGGCGGTTCTCAATCTCCTTCAGGATCTGCCGTGCGATGGTGCGCTCCCGCTCGGTGAGAGGGCTATCGGGGCCCTGGAGACGTTCCACCCACTGCAGGGCCTGGCGGATGTCCATGCGGGTGACCTCGTAGATGTTCATGCCGTCGACGGTGACGGCTAGGGATTCGGGGCGGAGTCGGGCGCCCTTGCAACTGGGGCAAGGGCTCTCCCGCATGTAGCGCTCGATCTCCGCCCGCACATAGTCTGACTCCGTCTCCCGATAGCGCCGCTCCAGGTTGGGGATGACTCCTTCATAGGTGGTCTCGTACACGGAGGTGCGGCCGTGCTGGTTGGTGAAGCGCACCGCTACAGGCTCAGGGGCCCCATAGAGGATGATGCGCATGTGCTGGGGCGAAAGCTCCCGCACCGGGACGTGGGGGGAGAACCCGTACTTCTCGGCTACGGCCTCGAGGAGGCGGTAGTACCACTGGGAGGTGGAGGCAGCACGGGCCCAGGGTTGGATAGCGCCCTGCGCTAAGGAGAGGTCCTTGTTGGGGATTATGAGGTCAGGGTCCAGCTCCAGGCGCATGCCCAGGCCGGAGCACTGGCGGCAGGCGCCGTGGGGGGAGTTGAAGCTGAAGTTGCGGGGCTCCAGCTCGCCCAGTGATATGCCGCAATGGACGCAAGCGAAGTGCTCCGAGAAGAGCCGCTCCTCCTCCCCCTCCACCCACACCACCACTGTGCCACCGCCCAGCTTGAGGGCTGTCTCGAGAGAGTCGGCCAGGCGGACACGGAAGGCTTGGGCCTCCTCCCCCTCCAGAGGCTCCATCACCAGACGGTCCACTACCACCTCGATGGTGTGGTTCCGGTAGCGGTCCAGGGCAATGTCCTCGTCCAGGGATCTGATCTGGCCATCGATGCGTGCCCGCACGTACCCGGATCGTCGCAGGTCCTCCAGCACTTGCTGGTGTTCCCCTTTACGCCCCTTGATCACGGGGGCCATGATCATGATGCGCCGCCCCACAGGTAGGGATAAAACGTTGTCCACCATCTGCTGCACCGTTTGGCGCTGGATGGGGCGGCCGCACTGGTGGCAGTGGGGATGCCCCACGCGGGCGAAGAGGAGCCGGAGATAGTCGTAGATCTCCGTCTGGGTGGCCACCGTGGAGCGGGGGTTGTGGGAGGCCCCTTTCTGGTCGATGGATATGGCTGGCGAGAGGCCATCGATGTGGTCCACGTCGGGCTTCTCCATGCGCCCCAGGAACTGGCGGGCATAGGCCGAGAGGGACTCAATGTAACGACGCTGCCCCTCGGCGTAGATGGTATCGAAGGCTAGCGAAGACTTGCCTGAGCCGGATACGCCGGTGATGACCACTAGCTTGTCCCGGGGAATGACCACATCGATGTTCTTCAGGTTGTGCTCCCGCGCGCCGCGTACGACGATGGCCTCGAGAGGCATGGCCCAGCTCTCCCAGCTTATCTATCCATTTTATACCGGCATCAACTCGACATAAAGGATATGGGGTCCTCCTGAAGCATGAGGTGCAGGTCTTGAGGCCTGATGCTCATCTCGATGTCCTTGCGGAGGTGAAGACCGAGGCGGAGGTAGGCGTGGCCGTGGAGCTGAATATAAACCTGCTGCGGCCCAGGGGGTTCGGCCAGGGCGACTGTGAGGGTATAACCTTCGGGGTCCATGGCCTCATGTACGATGCGGCCACAGAGGACGTTGGGTCGGCCGGAGAAGTCGTCCTCTGGCCGCCTGATCATGACCTGTGTAGGCCGCACGCAGACGTCCACGGGCTGGCCGGGCTGGAGGATCAGCTGGGGAGGTCGCAGAGCCCGCAGGAGGCGCCCCTGCCAATCGAGGACAACCATATCCCCGTCAAAGGCCACAACACGGGCCTGCCAGATATTGCGCATCAACACCATCTGGGCCACCCGCCGGTTGCGGGGATGGTAGAAGACCTCCTCCCGCGTCCCTGCCTGCAGCACCCGTCCCCTGTCCATGACGATGACCCTCTGGGCAAGGTGAAAGGCGTCCGAAAGGTCATGGGTGACCAGGAGCACCGGCACGCCCAAGCGGGCGGGCAAGCGGGCCACCTCCTCCCCCAGCTCGCGACGCAGCGCCTGATCCAAGGCGCTGAAGGGCTCGTCTAGCAGAAGGATACGGGGCCCAGCGACGAGGGCACGAGCGAGGGCCACCCGCTGTTGCTGGCCGCCCGAGAGCTGGTGGGGACGACGTCCCTCCAGGCCCTGCAAGCCCATAAGGTCCACCATGCGGGCTATCATATCCTCCCTCTCCCGCTTGGGCAGCCGATGGAGGCCATAAGCGATGTTCTGGGCCACCGTCATATGGGGGAAGAGGGCATATCCCTGGGGTACATATCCCACGCGACGCCTTTGTGGTGGCAGGTCGATGCCAGCTGTGGAGTCGAATAGGATCTGCCCCTCCAACAGGATGCGCCCATGAAGGGGGCGCAGGAGGCCAGCGATGGCCCGCAGGGTCAAGGTCTTGCCTGCCCCCGAGGGGCCAAATAGGGCTGCCAGCTCCCGGCCCACCTGGAACGATACGTCTAGCTTGAAGCCTGGCAGACGATGGACTATATGGACGTCCAGGGCAGGCGCGGCCATATCAACGCCTGAGGAAGGTGGTAAGGGCGGCGAAGATGCTGAGGCTGGCCAGGGATATGCCCAGAAGGGCCAACGCGGTGGCGTTGGCCCGGCCCAGGTCGCCAGCCTGTATCGCATCGTACACCGATACGGCCATGGTACGGGTGCGCCCCGGAATGGCCCCTGCCACCATCACCGTGGCCCCGAACTCTCCCACCGCCTTGGCGAAGGCCAACACGACCCCTGCCCAAAGGTTACGGGCAGCGATGGGAAGGGTGATGGTGAGGAAGACGGAGAGGCGCGAGCGCCCCAAGGTGGCAGCGACTCGCTCCAGCTCCTGGTCCACGCTGGCGAAGCCGGCCTGGGCGGGGATGATAAAAAGGGGGGCTGCCAACACAGCTGCCGCCACCACCGCCCCTTGCCAGGTGAAGACCAGCTCAAGGCCTATTCTGTCCAGGAGCCGGCCAAAGGGGCTCCCATGCCCCAGCCCCCGCAATAGGTAATACCCTACCACCGTGGCGGGCAGAGCGATGGGTGCCGTCACCAAGAGGCTCAGGAGCCCTTGCCCGGGGAAGCGGTAGCGGGCCAAGACCCAGGCCAGGGGCCCGCCCACCACCAAGCATATGAGGGTGGCCACTGTCGCCACCTGCAGGGTGATGCGCACGTCGTCAGGATATATGGCCATGGGCTCAACCTCCCTCGGGGATGATGAAACCGTACTTCCGCAATACCTCTCTACCGTGGGGCCCTGTCAGGAAGTCAAGGAAGCGCCGTCCTAGCTCTGGAGAGGGGGCATGGGCCAAGACCGCTGCCTTTTGGGACAGTGGGGAATAGTGTTGGGGCGGCAAGGATGTCCACGCCAGCCGATCACCACTGGCAATGGCCGAGGAAAGAGGTATGATGCCGGCTTGGGCGTCGCCCGTCTTCACCAGCTGGGTGGCGTGGGAGGCGCTCTCCGCCAGCACGATACGCGGCTGCACCACCTCCCAGAGGCCGGCGTTCTGCAGGGCCTCCTGGGCAGCACGGCCGTAGGGAGCATACTCAGGATTAGCGATGACAATGCGGTTGAAGCGTGGGGCTGTGAGCTCATCCAGGGTCTTGGGGGCGGGTTCTCCACCCTTGGGCACTGCCAAGGCCAGCAAGCCCAGGGCGTAGACGCGTTCCGTCCCTCTGTGCGTGTAGCCGTCCTTGGTCAGAGCGTCTACGTAGGAGGCATCGGCGGAGAGGAAGACGTCGGCCGGAAGGCGTTGCCTTATCTGGTAGACAAGGGTACCTGAGGAGCCGAAGGTGACGCGGACACGGCATCCGCATTCCTGCTGGAAGATGGCTACTAGCTCGTCCATCGCGGGAAGGAGGTCGCTGGCGGCTGCCACCACCAAGGTGGGCTCATCGGAGGAGCAGGCGGCAGCGAGCAGCATGAGCAGGAGACCCCAACGAAGGATGCCTAGGAGGGCCTGGCCTATCACCTCATGGTTTATGATACGGTGGCGTGGGGAGTGGCAAAATGGTGCTTTGGCCCATGCCATCAGGGTTGTTATCATGGAATGAGTGGGGAATTGTGAGGGATAGAGCTTGATATTCGTCTACAGCGACCTTTTGCGCATTGACCCCTTAGCTTTCGTGGTGTTCTTCGGGGCAGTGGTGGTGGCCCTCTTGGTGGGAATATCTTTCCATGAATTCTCCCACGCCTACGTGGCTGATGCCTTAGGCGACCCCACCCCCCGCTGGGCGGGGCGTGTCTCCCTCAACCCCCTGGCCCATCTAGACCCCGTGGGCACCCTTCTGCTGTTCCTGGTGGGGTTCGGATGGGGAAGGCCAGTGCCTGTGGACACTCGGCACCTGCGCAACGGCGAGAAGGTGGGCATGGCCATGGTGGCCGCTGCTGGCCCCTTATCCAACTACTTGATGGCCGGGCTGGTGGGGCTACCCCTCAAGTTCGGGTGGGTGCCGTGGCTGCCAGCCCTAGAACCCGATGCCATCGATGCCTTCGTCAGGGGCTCCTGGAGTGGTGAGTCGTATGTAGGACTCTTCCTTAGCACCATCGCCCTGGTGAGCATCATATTGGGGACCTTCAACTTGCTCCCCCTCTTTCCTCTGGACGGTCACAGGGTGGTGCCCGCCTTCCTTACGGAGAGGGCGGCGCGCACGTACAACCATCTGCAGACGCAGTACGGGATGTTGGTGTTGTTCCTGCTCATGGTGCTGCCGTTGCTAACTGGTGGGCGGTTTGGGCCCTTGTTCACCGTCATGCGCCCCATCATCAACTTCCTCGCCCGCGTATTCACAGGCATCGACTACGATGTCTTTGGTTAGCAAGGCCCTTAGGCGCATGGCCTACCGGGCCCGGCAGGTCTTCCTGTCTTGGCGCTCGCCGTTGAGGGAGGAGGAGCTGGCGGAAGCCCGCCGCCTTCTGGGCCCTCTCTTCCCCCTATTTGAGGGGATGAGCCGCCGCGACCGGCGCCACTGCCTGGATGTGTACCAGCGCCTGCGGGCGTGGGGGGTCGAGGATCGGCACCTCCTGATGGCCGCCCTCTTGCACGATGTGGGCAAGGGCCGGGAGGTGCGATTGTGGCACCGTGTGGCCTTTGTAATGCTGCAAAGTTTGGCCCCAGCCCTGTTGGCCCGCGCCAGGGGTGGCCTGGCCTACCTACGTGACCATCCACGGCTGGGAGCCGACCTGCTAAGGGCCTATGGGGCCCCCCAGCCCGTTATATACCTTGTCCTCCACCATGAGGATGTGTGGCAAGAAGATACGGCCCTGGCTCTTTTGCAAAAATCGGATGATTCATGCTAATCTCATGAATGTCATGGCCAAGGGACGCCAAAAGGTGGCTATCATTGGCTTAGGCCTCATCGGGGGTTCCCTAGGACTTGCCCTAAAGAGGGCCAAGGTGTCTGGTCTGGAGGTGGTGGGCTACGACGTGCGGCGGGAGGTGCGAGGCAAGGCCCGCCGCCGGGAGGCGGTGGACAGGGAGGCATCCTCCCCGGAGGAGGCGGTGCGAGGTGCGGCACTGGTGGTCCTGGCCACCCCCATCATGGCCCTGCCGGGGGTGATGGAGGCCATTGCCCCCCATCTGGCGCAGGGGGCAGTGGTGACCGACACGGCCAGCACCAAGGCCCAAGTGATGGAGTGGGCCCGCCGCCTCTTGCCTCGGCATGTGGGTTTCGTGGGGGGGCACCCCATGGCTGGCAAGGAGGCCCAAGGCATAGACCACGCCCAGGCCGACCTGTTCCAGGGCCGTGCCTATTGCATCTGCCCCGACCCCACTGCGCCACCAGAGGCTGTGGCCTTAACGGTGTCCATGGTGCGGACGGTGGGCGCGCGGCCCCTCTTTATAGATCCCCAAGAGCACGATGTCTTAGTAGCGGCCATCAGCCACGTGCCCCTCATCGCCTCGGTGGCCCTGTTCCGCATGGTGCGGAACAGCCCGGCCTGGCCAGACCTGGCCTCCCTGGCGGCGTCCGGGTTCCGCGATGTCACCCGCCTGGCCTCAGGCGATCCCCAAATGGGCCATGACATCTGTCTCACCAATCGAGACGCCATCCTACACTGGCTGGACCGGCTGGTGGAGGAGCTTTCCCATCTACGAGATATGGTGGCCCATGACCCGGAGGCTCTGCTCCAGACTTTCGCCCGCACCAAGCTGGAGCGGGACGACTTCATAGCTGGGAAGGTGGGAGGAGAAGGGGCCCCTCAGCTACCTATGCCCGATTTCAAAGAGTCCTTAGCGGACTTTCTGGTGGGAAGGGCCATGCGGCAGCGCCTACAGCACTTGGCCCAGGCAGCCCAGCATGCGGCCGCTGGCGACAGGGCGGAGGCCCTAACTCGCGTCCTTGCCCAGCGTCTGGAGGCAGACGTCCGGCGCTCTCTGGAAGAGAAGAGGGCAAAGGAGGGGTGAAGGTGCAGGAGGTGGTGCGCCCCCCAAGGCGCCTTTCTGGCATCGTGGTGCCACCTGGGGACAAGTCCATCTCCCACCGCGGGGCCATACTAGGGGCCGTAGCCCAGGGCGTCTCCTATTTGGAGAATTTCCAGAGGGGAGCTGACTGCCTGGCCACCTTACGCTGCCTGCGTCTTCTCGGAGTTCCTTGGCGCTGGGAGGATGGGTCCACCCTAGTGGTGGAGGGGGTGGGTCTGGGAGGCCTGCGGGAGCCGCCACAGGTGCTAGACTGCCGCAACTCGGGCACCACCATGCGGCTGCTGGCCGGCCTTTTGGCCTCCCAACCCTTCCTTTCCGTCCTTACTGGCGACCAGTCGTTAAGGCGCCGGCCCATGGGGAGGGTGGTGGAGCCCCTGAGGCGCATGGGTGCTGAGGTCTGGGGGCGGGCTGGGGGAGCGTTGGCCCCCTTGGTCATCAGGGGAGGGGCGCTGCGGGGTATGGAGCACCACCTGCATGTGGCCTCGGCCCAGGTCAAGTCGGCCATCTTGTTGGCTGGCCTTTACGCTGAGGGGGAGACGATGGTCTGGGAGCCCGCTCCGTCTCGCGACCACACAGAGCGGATGCTTGGTGTCATGGGGGCCCCCATCCGCCTGTTGGAGGGCGGGGTGGCCATATGCCAAGCTTCTGGGCTACGCCCCCTGCGGTTGCGCATCCCTGGAGACTTCTCTGCCGCTGCCTTCTTCCTGGTGGCTGCTCTCGTCCATCCCGATGCCCAGGTGCGGCTGGAGGGGGTGGGTCTGAACCCCACCCGCACCGGTCTTCTGGAGGTGCTCGCCCAGATGGGGGCGCAAATACAGGTGGAGAATGTGCGGGAATGGGGCCCAGAGCCGGTAGCCGACCTGGTGGCCTCCTCCTCGCGCCTGGAGGCGGTGCAGGTGGAGGGGGATATGGTCCCCCGCATGATCGACGAGGTGCCCTTGCTGGCAGTGGCCGCCTGTTTCGCTCATGGAGAGACGGTCATCCGAGGGGCGCAGGAGCTGCGGACCAAGGAGAGCGACCGGCTGCAAGCCATGGCCCGGGAGTTGCGTCGCATGGGGGCCCGGGTGGAGGAGCTGCCCGATGGCCTGCGCATCTGGGGGCCTGCCCGGCTGCAGGGGGCAGCCGTGGACAGCCACGGCGACCACCGCCTGGCCATGGCCCTGGCCGTGGCCGCCCTGGCAGCTCGCGGGGAGACCGTCATCAGAAATGCCCAGTCGGTCTTGGTATCATATCCCAATTTTTGGGATGATCTGCGAGCGGTGGCACGCATATAATAGTAGACGCTTAGTAAGCTGTGATGAGAAACTTCTGACGACCAGGAGGCGTCCAACCTCATGGGAGGAGATGATAGGTGCTGGCATAAGGCTAGTCGAGGGATGAAGGAGGGGGAACTATGGCCACGGAGCTGGTGCATGTAGGGTTCGGCAACTACATCGCCATCAATCGGGCGGTAGCGGTGGTGGTCCCTACATCTGCGCCCATCCAGCGGCTGGTACGAGAAGGGAAGAAGAAGGGCATCATTCGGGACATGACCCAAGGCCGCCGCACCAAGTCCGTCATCTTCATGGATGATGGGTCCATCGTGCTGGCGGCCATCACCCCCGAGGCCATATACGGGCGGGCCATGCGAACCGGTGCGGAGGGGGCGCAGGGGCAAGGGGGAAGTCGCAGGCGGGGACGTCGTGGCTAGGCTGGTGCAGGTGGGTCTTGGCAACTACGTGGCGGCTGAGCGCGTGTTAGGCTGCCAGCCCTATGCGGATGTGGCCGTGCAGAGGCTGGTTCGTGCTGCCCGCCGCCATGGCCTCCTGTTGGACCTGACGGCGGGGCGCCGCACCCGTTCCGTCCTCTTCCTCGATAGCGGCCATCTAGTGCTATCGGCCATCGCTGTGGACACCTTGGATCAGCGTCTGCGTGCAGCCCGCCAGTGATACCCCTTCTGGTGGTCATCACCGGCCCATCAGGGGTGGGCAAGGACACCCTGGTAAGGGAGCTTAAGCGCAAGCTAGGGGACTCCCTGCATGTGGCCGTGACGGCCACTACCCGCCCCCCGCGTCCGGGCGAGAGGCATGGCGTCCATTATTACTTCCTCTCCCAAGGGGAGTTCGAAGACCTCATAAGGCAGGGGGGGCTGCTGGAGCATGCCACGGTATATGGCCATCGTTACGGCGTTCCCAAGGCCCCTTTGCGGGAGGCCCTGAGCCAGGGGAAGGACGTGGTGGTACGGGTGGATGTCCAAGGCGGCCAGTTCATCAAGTCCCATTATCCAGAGGCGGTGACCATCTTTCTCCTGCCCCCCTCAGAGGAGGAGCTGGCCCGCAGGCTGAGGGGCCGTGGCCAGGACGACCCCCAGCAGGTGGCGCTGCGGCTATTGGTGGCCCAGGAGGAGATGGCGCAGGCCCAGCAGTTTGACTATCAGGTGGTCAACGACCAGCTGGAAGAGGCCGTAGAAGCCGTCCTTGCCATCATGGCCAGGGAGCGGGCCAAGCCAGGACGCCGGCCGCCTTCCCTCTGAACCTGACCCCCTTAGGGTCAATGGGTTGACTCCCCGTGCATGCCCCTTATAATTGGGAGCAAAAGTAGAGCGCCTGTTCGACTATGGGTGGGGAGGGCTCCCTCCGTCTGCATCCTTGGGCCCTGTCCGTAGAAGGGCTCCTCCTGGGGGACGAGGAGGGGGAGGACGAGGGGGTGACGGCGGAGCGGAGGATAGACCCTCAGGTGGAGGTGGGCATAGAGGCCTGGGGCCCCTTGGAGCCAAGGGTTGAATCGCCGCTAGAGGGCGTTCTCTTTGTCGATGGCGTGCGGCGAGTGGATGCCGGGGTGGTGCAGCAGGAAGGGGGCCACCTCTACTGGGGCCTGTTTGGCTCCTACGGCGTAGGGGCTGTGGAGTGCCGCCACAGGCAAGCGCGGGTGGTGGTTGAGCATGTGGAGCGACGCCTGGTGCTGGGGGGTGGCACGGTGCCCGACTTGCTGCGCATCCCGTGTGGGTCGTCCGTCCTGGAGTATAGGGGCGTCCTCTCTAGGAATCGACAGCAGGAGGTACGAGGGGAGCTGCAGCGCCTGATGCGCGACACGGAGGGGGCCCTCATCTCTAGCCTGGGCGATGGCCTGCTCTTAATGGTGGACGGGCCTCTCACCTTCCAGGTGCCCAGGGACATGCCCGTCTTGGGATACGCCAAGAGCCACTACCGCCGTTACTTGGAGGACCCAAAGCTGGTGCAAGTGGTGCTGGACCTTCCTCCCGGCACGCGCACGCCCCTATTTCTCATACCTCGGGAAGGTGGTCACGACCTCCTCTCCTGGTATGCGCGGGTGGCTCCCTCACCCATACCGCGTCACCCTCTGGTGGGTATCGTCCGCCTGGAGATGTGGGCGGCCATGGGGCTGGAGGCGGCTGTCCGCCTGGCCGACTTGGCCACGGCCCTCATACCCCGCTTTGCCTCCACCGCTCAGTGGGACCCCAGGGCGCCGGTGAACCTCCACCCAGTGGCTGCCCTGGAGGAGAGGTTGCGGCACCGCCTCGGCGACCACGGGTGGGTGCGCCGAGGGATCGAACAGTTCCTATTCCGAGGAGGGGAGGAGTCATGACTCAGGTGGGCCTGGTGTTAGGCACCGAGGACGCTTATCCCCTGGAGTTCTGGGTGGGGGTTGCTGAAGGCCAGTATCTGCAGCTGGACGACGTGGTCTATGTGGAAACAGAGGTGCCAGGGCTCAAGAAGGGCGTGAAGATCTACGGGGTGGTGGACCTGGTCCGCTCGCGCTATGAGGGCGCCCGCTTCGACTCCGACGTCTTCCGGGCCAGCGAGGGCATCCTGCCGGTGGGCATCGCCACCTCCGCCCATGTCTCCGTCACCAGAGTGGATCCAGAGATCTATGTGCCGCCGCGGCCGGGCCAAGCGGTCCATCGGGCATCAGGGGAGGAGCGTGATCGGGCCCTTTTCTTCGATACCATGACCCGCCGTTTCCCCGTCGGTCTCGCCCGCGACGGCCAGCCCCTGTGGGCCGATCTGGATTATCTGGACGGCACCAAGGGCGCCCACGTCAACATCGCTGGGATCTCGGGGGTGGCTACCAAGACCTCTTACGCTATGTTTTTGCTTTATAGCCTCTTCCACCATCCTAACACCGCCGAGGCCCAAGGTGTGAAGAATGCCAGCGCTATCATTTTCAATGTCAAGGGGGAAGACCTGCTCTTCCTGGACCGCCCCAATGCCCGCCTCCGCGACGAGCATCGCCATATCTACCAGGCCATGGGGCTGCCCGTGGGGCCCTTCCAGGACGTGCGTCTGTGGGCTCCTCCCGCCAAGTCCAATCCGTTTGAACTTGTCCCGGACACCGATGCGCGGCAGGATGGGGTGGGCGTCTTTTGTTGGAGCCTAAAGGAGTTTTGCCAAGGCCGCCTCTTGCGCTTCCTTTTCGCCGATGCCGATACCGAGAGCCAGCTAGCCTACGCCGTAGCCGCTGCCGAACGCTATCTGTTTGAAAAGACGGCGGGGCAGCCCCGGGGCCAGGCGTGGGTGCAGGTGGACGGACGTCGTCTCACCAGCTTCCAGGACCTGGTGAGCCTGTTGGACGAGGAGGAGAAGGTGTTTTCTCGCCTGGCCCCTGCAACCGTGGCCGCCTTTCGCCGCCGCCTCTGGGCGTGCCTGGACACCGTTGGCCACCTCATCCGCGGCGATGGTGATCTGGACGCAGAGAAGCACCGCATCGACCCTATGGCCCATAAGCTGAGCGTGGTCCACATCACCAAACTCCACGACCAGGCCAAGCGCTTCGTGGTGGGAGTGGTCCTGAAGCAATTGCTGGAGGCCAAGGACAGCCAGGGCACTCGTGAACCCCTTCTCTTCGTGGTGCTGGACGAGCTCAACAAGTATGCCCCCAGGGAAGGGTGGAGCCCCCTAAAGGAGGTGGTCCTGGATATTGCCGAGAGAGGTCGCAGCCTGGGGGTCATTCTTATAGGGGCGCAACAGACGGCCAGCGAGGTGGAGAGGCGAGTGGTGACCAATGCCGCCTTCCGGGTGACGGGCCGTTTAGACATGGCGGAGGCCGAACGCAGCGAGTACGGGTTCTTAGGGGACTTCGCCAGGCGCAGGGCCGCCATCCTGACCTCGGGGAGCCTATTCTTCTCGCAGCCTTCCATCCCCTTGCCTGTGCTGGTGCGCTTCCCCTTCCCGGCCTGGGCTACCAGGCACGAGGAGGCTCGCAGCCCTGATCCCTGGAGCCGGCTGCGATGAGGTTTCTCCACACCAGCGATTGGCACCTGGGGAAGCCCCTGCGCCATCTAAGGCGGGACAGGGAGTTCGAGGATGTGCTGCAGGAGATCCTAGACGTGGCCCGCATGGAGAGGGTGGACTGCCTGCTCGTGGCGGGCGACCTGTTCGATTCGGTGGCCCCGCCCGCCGAGGCCGAGAGGATGGCCTTCGAGTTCTTCCGCGAGCTGTACGGAGCGGGGATCCAAGCTGTGGTCATCGCTGGTAACCACGACCATCAAAGGCGCCTCACCGCCTTCGGGCGCGTCCTGGATCTAGTGGGCATACATGTGCGGGCGGAGCCATCCCAGGAAGGAGCGGTGGTGGGCATAAGGGGTCGCGATGGCGAGGAGGCGGCTGTGGCCGTGTTGCCCTGGGTCCCAGAAAGGCGGGTGCGCACCTGGGAGGCCATGCGGGGCGCCGGGGTGGAGAGCTTCCAGCAGTACGCCGATGTAGTGGCCGATCTCCTGGACGGTCTGGAGCGGAGCCTCCCGAGGAATGTTGTGCGTATCATCATGGCCCACCTTTTTGTAGAAGGTGGCATCGTCGGTGGCGAGGGAGCGGGAGAGAGGCCTTTGCACCTGGGCCAGGTGTATGCGGTCAAGCGCCAGCGCCTCCCTTATGTGGACTACATGGCCCTGGGCCACCTCCATCGGCCCCAGGCCATCCGCCCGCGCCCTCCCGTCTACTATTCTGGCTCCATATTGCAGCTGGACTTTGGCGAGGTGGGCCAGAGAAAATGCGTCTATCTGGTGGATGTTTCGCCAGGCAAAGAGGCCCACGTGGAGGAGGTGCCTCTCACCAAGCCACGCCCCCTCTACGACCTGGGCAGCCCCAAGACGCCTCTTACCATGGAGCAGGTGCGGGCGGAGGTGAAGGCAAGGGGAGGCGAGCTGACACAGGGGTATGTGCGGGTCTTCCTGCGGGCGGAGGGGTTGTCCCCTTCCTTAGTGGAAGAGGTGAGGAAGGCCATCCCCACGGCTGTGGAGGTGAAGGTGATGGCCTCGCGTCCCAAGCAGGAGGTCAGGCCATCGGTGCGTGACCTCTCGCCCATAGAGCTGTTCACCCTATACCATCGGCAAGAGCAGGGAGGTGACCCCCCCGGCGAGCTTGTCCGTCTTTTCCAGGAGCTGATGCAGGAGGTCCATGAGGCCCCGTAGGCTGGTGTTGCAGAACTTCACATCCTATCGTGGCCTGGTGGAGGTGGACTTTAGCGACCTGGACCTCTTCGCCATCACTGGGCCCAATGGGGCGGGCAAGAGCTCGTTGGTGGAGGCCATGGTCTACGCCCTCTACGGCCGTGCCCCCCGTGTGGACGATGAGGTGCGTCAGCTTATCAGCCAAGGGACGGACTGGCTGCGGGTGGAGCTGGAGTTCGAATGCGGGGGGCGGGTCTTCCGCGTCACTCGTTCCACGGGCCGGCGGGCCATCATCCAGCTAGAGGAGCTCACTTCGGAGGGGATATGGGAGCCCAAGGCCGATAGGGTGAAGGAGGCCGAGCTCATCGTCCAGCAGGTGATCGGGCTGGACTACGATGCCTTCGTGCGTTCCATCTTCCTCCCCCAAGGCCGGTTCCAGGAGCTCCTGGTGGGCGATCCCCAGAAGCGTAACCGCCTCCTGGACGAGCTCTTACGGCTGGATATCTATAAGGAGGTCATGCGCCGGGCCAACGAGCTAGCCCGGCGGAGCAGGGAGCAGGCGGAGGGGCTCGCCCGGCGTCTGAGCGCCGAGCTGGCCGAGGCCACCCTCGAGAACCTGCAGAAGCTGCGGGAGCGCAGGCTAGCCCTGGCCCAGGAACGGGCAAGGGTGGGCCGGTGGGAGGAGCATCTGCAACAGGCCCGCGGCCTGGCTATCCGCCTGGAGGAGAAGGGCCATCTCCGGGGATCTGCCCTCTCCCGCCTTGAGGAATTGGATCGGGAGGTGGCCCAGGTTAGCGACCGCCTGAGCTGGCAGGAGGCACGGCAGAAGGAGCTGCAGGGCGCCCTCACTCATCTGCGCCAAGAGCTGGCCTCCCTACATGTGGACCAGGAACGGTACGATCTGGTGCGCGATGCTCTCTCCCATGCTTCTCGTGCTCTGGAGGCGCTGCAACGGTGGCAGCACCTGGCCTCCCAGTTAAACGACCTGGAGTCGGAAATAGCGGCAATGCGCCAGAGGGCCCAGGAGGCCCAAGCACAGCTCGCCCGCGCTGAGGAGGCCCACAAGGCTGCTGCACAGGAGATGGAACGGGTCCAGGCGGAGCTGCAAGAGGCCGTTTCCCGCCTCCAGGCTGTAGCCCCTCTGGTGGAGGAGCTACGACGCAAGGAGGGAGAGCTAGCCTCCCTAGAAGGGGAGGTGCGAGCTCGCGAGACAGCGTTGCGGGACGCCCAGGCCCACCGGGACGCGTCCTTTGCTCAGCTTGAGAAGGCGCAAAGGGCCCTTCAACAGGCGGCCGCCGCATGGGAGGATGCCCAGCGCGTCCATGCAGCCGCCGTGCTCAGGCAGGACCTGAAGGAGGGGCAGGCATGTCCCGTGTGTGGGCAGTTGGTCCATCGGTTGCCGGCACCTGGCCACCCCCCCGACCTAGAGAGAACGCGTCGACGGTGGCAAGAGGCCCAGCAGGAGGAGCGGAAGGCAAACGATGCCCTAAGGGACGCCGACAGCCGGCTGGCCGACGCCCGCCGTGCCTACAACGAGGGGCGTTTTAGGCTGCAGGCCCTGGGGCAGGAGATGGACCAGCTGCGCCGTCGTCTTCAGGAGACCATCGGGGAGGGGCTCTCCCCCCAGGAGGCCTTGGCTGCCCTGGAGAGGGCGGCGCACCATGCCCAACGTCGGCTGGAGCGGGCCAAGGAAGACCTCGAGATGGCCAGCCATGCCCTGCATGTTGCCCAGCAGAAGGAGCGCCAAGCCCAGATCCAGACAGCACGCCTGGAAGAGCAGGCCCAAGCGCTGCGCCGTGAGATGGCCGAAGCCCAAGGCACGTACGAGATCTATAGCGCGTCCCTCTCTCGTCTCTTGCAGCAGCGGTGGCCCCTGAGCATAGGCCCTGAAGAGTTAGCTCAGGAGGCCGCGAGCAAGGGCCACCCCATGGAGGCTCTCGTCATCCCCTGGCTTCAAAAGGAGCTGGAGGCCTTGCGGGGGGCCATCAGGAGGCGTCAGGAGCTCTCCCAGCAAGAGCAGCGGCTGGCTCAAGAGGCGGAAGCGATAGAACGGGAAGTGGCTGCCGCTCGCTCCGCCCTAGTGCAGCTGACAGCTGAGGCTTCCCAACTGCGGCGTCAGGCCCAAGAGGCGGAGAGGGACTGCCAACTCCTGTGGAAGGAGCTGGAGGCCTTGGCCCAAAAGGCCGATTGGGAGCCCCTTCAGGCGGCCTTATCCCAGGGCAACGGCATCTCTCGAGCTATCGAGAAATTAGCCCACGACCTCCGTCAGCAGGCTGATGAGCTTGAGCGCGAACGCGCCACAGTGGATGCCAAACTGAGGGAGATGGAGAAGGGGCTGGAGTTGGCCCGCTCCCTTAGGAAGGAGATGGAAACGCTGGAGAACAAGGCGCGGCTGGCGGAGGGGCTGGGCCTTCTCCTGCGCTCCGACAGGTTCCAGCAGTTCCTGCGTGAGGAAGCCATGCGCATCTTGGCCGAGGACGCCTCCCGCTACCTCTATGACCTCACAAGAGGACGTTATACCCTCAGCGTTCAGGGCAAGGGGTTCTATGTGGCGGACCATTGGTTGGGGGGGCTGGAGAGGCCTGCCCACCTGCTCAGCGGCGCCGAGACCTTCCTTGCGTCCCTTTGCCTGGCCTTGGCCCTGGCCAACCGCGTCCCCCAGCTGGCTTACGGGGAGAGGCGTCCCCTAGAGAGCCTTTTCATCGATGAGGGGTTCGGCACCCTAGACGAAGACAACTTAGACATGGTATCGGCAGCGCTGGAGGGGTTGTGCGGACAAGGCCGTATGGTGGGCATCATTACCCACATCGCTGCCCTGGCCGACCGCATGCCTGCACGCTTGCGAGTGGAGCGCACTGAGAACGGAAGCAGGGTGGTTAAGGACTACTAAGGGGGGATGGTGCCGGGGGTGGGAGTCGAACCCACGACACCACGGTTTTCAGCCGTGTGCTCTACCGCTGAGCTACCCCGGCCCAATGCCAGTCTAATAAGGGCCTCCTGGGGCCGTCAATGACCTCCCCGAAGCGGCTCGCCCGTGCTATACTCAGCCCTCGTGAGGCCCCTACTGGTAATAGGCAGGGCTGGCAGCGGCAAGACGACCGTCGCCCTTGGCTTGGCCCACCTGCTGGGCCATTCCCATCGTCAGGTCACACTTCTCCGCCTGGGCACCGACCAAAGGGCACGCCATGACGCTCGCCTCTTCCACCGTCTGGGTCTATCTACCCAGGGGGAGCCATTATCGGCCCTCCCTCCGTCCTTGCCCACTATAGCGGTGGTGGAGGGAGAGGCGGAGGCGTTGCCGCCAGGGTGGCAGGAGGCGGGGGCCAGAGTAGTGGTGGTGGCCCGCTACCCCCATGTCCAAGACGCGCTCTCCCTTTTGGGCCAGGTAGAGGAGGCCCTGCTAGGGATGGTGGTCACTTGTGTGCCGGAGCGCCGCCAGAAGCAGCTGGCAAAGCAGCTGGCAGGGGCCCCCGTGCTAGGCATGGTGCAAGAGGACCGACTCCTGGCCTTCCCCACCCTGGGCCAGTTACAAGAAGCGGTGGAGGCTCAAGCCTTCTGGTCGGTGGGCCATGAGGAGATGGCCTTAAGCAGGGTGGTCATCTCCTCCATCGCCAAGGACCCCGGGCAGGACTACTTCGCCCGCCTTCGGCCCGACGCTGTCATCGTCCGCAGCGACAAGCCTGATCAGCAGCTGGCGGCCCTTAACGTGGGCGTCCGCTGCCTCCTCGTCACCGGCGATACCCCTATCCTTCCTTACGTGCTGGCCCGTGCCGAGGAGGAGGGGACGGCCATCTTAGCGACCCCTTTGGGGACGGTAGAGGTAGCGGAGAGGCTTGACGCCCTTATCGCCTCTGCACCCCTCGCTGGCCGCGAGAAGGCCGAGAGGGCGGCCCATCTGGTGGCTTCGGCTATCGACGCTGAAAGGGTCTTGGCTTCCCTACGATGGCCTTAGTCGTCGGCCTGGGAGATGGGCTCCACCAGGGAGGCGGGTGCCCTACGGGATGGCGCCCGTGGCTCCATCCCGCGGGGTGTCCCGCAATAGGGGCATATAGCCCAGAACAGGCTAAGAGGACGGCGGCACCGCTCGCATGGCTCCCGCAGTCGGGTGCGGCAATAGGGGCAAAAGAGGAACTCCCTCTCCACAGGCTGGCGACACTCGTAGCATACCGCCCCCTCCCCCACCTCCCGCAAAAGGGCCTCCTGCTCCAGGGAACGGCTATAGGCCTCGTCCAAAGATTCCCGGGGCCGCAACAGTAAATAAAGGAGAAGGCCCGGCAAGTTGAAGCCAGGGAAGAATAGAACCACCAACGCTACCGACAGAAGGCGAGGGACCACGGCTTCTGTGCGGTCGCGTATGTCCCTGAAGACCCAGAGGACGATGCCAAGCCAGATGAGAAAGAGCCAGAGGCCACCGATGAACGCTCCTAAGCGGATCGCTGCGTCCTGATCCATGGGGGCGCCCGCCAGTTCCAATTACGAGCGCATTATATCACGCTCCAAGGAGTGGGCCAACGTGGGTATGACAGGACGCGGCGCTGGCCTTTAAACTTATCCCCGGGCCATGTCTGCCAGCGGCGACCGTATAGTCATCACCCTAACCGATATGGCTTTCCAGGGGGCGGCCATAGGCCGGCGCGATGGGTATGTCGTCTTCGCCGACTTCGGTATCCCAGGGGAGGAAGCGGTGGTGGAGGTGGAGAAGGAGAAGAAGGACTATGCCCTGGGACGGGTGGTGGAGGTACTCTGCCCATCCCCTTGGCGGGTGGACCCCCCATGCCCTTACTTCGGGGTGTGTGGTGGCTGTCAATGGCAGCACATCGCCTATGAGGAGCAGGTGCAGCTCAAGAGGCAGGTGGTGGCCCAGCAGCTGGCGCGCATCGGCAAGTTCAACGACCCGCCCGTCTCCCCCACCGTTCCCGCCCCTGAGCCCTTCGGATACCGCAACCATGCCCGCTTTTCAGTGGACAAGGAGGGAAACCTGGGGTTTGTGTCCCGCCCTGGCCATGGCTACAGGTTCGTGCGCATTGAGCGTTGCCTGCTCATGCACCCGTGGATCAACGAGGCCCTGGCTACACTCCAAGGGAAGGCGGCGGGCCAGCATCAGGTGGCCATCAGGTACGGTGTCAACACTGGGCAGCCCCTCATCCATCCCGACCTACGTCACGTGGAGCCCTCTGTCCCTTCTGGGCAGAGGTTCTATGAGGAAGAGCTACTGGGCCATCGCTTCCGCATCTCGGCCGGATCCTTCTTCCAGACCAATACCAGGCAGGCCGAGAGGCTGGTGGAGTTGGTGAAAAGGGCCGTTTCCCCCCACCCTCAGCAGGTGGTGGTGGATGCCTATGCCGGGGTGGGGACCTTCGCTGCCCTCTTGGCGCCATATGTGCGGCGCGTCATCGCCATCGAAGAGTCGGCCTCAGCGGTGGAGGATGCCCTCCACAACATCATGGGCCTTGATAACGTTCTCTACCGCCGGGGGAAGGTGGAAGTGGTGCTAGGGGAGTTGGGGCTCACGCCTGATGTCATCATCCTGGACCCCCCACGAGCGGGATGCCACGTCCAGGCCATACAGGGGGTCCTGAAGCTGCGGGCGCCCAAAGTGGTTTATGTATCTTGCGACCCGGCCACTCTGGCCCGGGACTTGCGTCGCCTGTGCGATGGCGGCTATCGCCTTGTGGATGTCACTCCCATCGATATGTTCCCCCAGACCTATCACATCGAGTGCGTAGCTACCCTGGAGCTTTCCTAATGGAGCTGGTCTTGGCCTCCTCCTCCCCCCGCCGGCGGGAGCTCTTGGCCGCCCTAGGTATCCCATTTATGGTGGTCCCCCCGCCGCAGGACGAGGCCCATGCCCGTCCTGGCGTCCTGCCCGCGGCCCTGGCCTGCGAGCTGGCCCTGGCCAAGGTGCGAGCGGTGGCCGCCCTCCATCCGCAGGTGCCGGTGCTGGGGGCCGATACGGTGGTGGCCCTGCGCGGCCGGGCCCTTGGCAAGCCTGTTGACCATGAGGAAGCGATAGCTATGTTACGTCGCCTGCGCAACCGCTGGCACCGGGTGGTCACGGCTATAGCACTGGCCCACCATGGGCGGGCCACCTTGGCCTATGCCACCTCTTGGGTGCACATACGCCCTCTGCAGGAGGAAGAGATACGGCGGTACGTAGAGAAGGGGGAGCCCTTCGATAAGGCTGGTGGGTACGCCATCCAGGACCAGGAACTGCGGCCTGTGGACAGGTATTTAGGATGCTACTGCAACGTGGTAGGGCTCTCCCTGGCCCTGGTGGTCCGCATGCTCAAGCGGTTAGGTGTTCAAGTCCCTTCCTCGCCTCCTACATCTTGGTGTGAGGCCTGTCCCCTCTGGGCCCGCATTGTGGGGCCCGAACGCCCGTGCTAGGATGGGGCCTAGAGATGACCGCCGACCCTATTCTAGGCCCCCTCAACGACCGCCAGCGGGAGGCGGTGACGCACGTAGAAGGGCCCATACTCATCGTGGCGGGCCCTGGCTCGGGCAAGACGCGGGTCATCGCCCACCGCATCGCCTATCTGTTGGCCAGACGTCACGCCCGTCCCTATCGCATCCTGGCCGTCACCTTCACCAACAAGGCAGCACGGGAGATGCGGGACCGGGTGTTGGCCCTAGTGGGGGAAGACGTGGGGCAGGAGATGGCCATCGGGACCTTCCATTCCCTGTGCGCCCGCATCTTGCGCGTGGATGGTTACCATATTGGGGTGCCGCAGGACTTCATCATCTACGACGAGGAAGACCAGCTGGCTGCCATGCGACAGGCCCTCATGGAGCTGGACTTAGACCCCAAGCGTGTGCCGCCGGGGGCCGTCCTCGCTGCCGTATCGCGGGCCAAGGCGGAGCTGCGCACCCCTCAGGAGGTGGCGGCCACCGCCCAGACCTATTTTCAGGAGGTGATGGCCCGTGCCTATCGCGTCTATCAACGCATCCTGGAGGAGAACCGGGCTCTGGACTTCGATGACCTGCTGATGCGGACGGTGTGGCTGTTACAGGAAGAGGAGAAGGTGCGCCAAAAGTATGCCCAACGCTTCCTCTTCCAGCATATAGACGAGTTCCAGGACACCAATGTGGCTCAATACGCTCTGGCCCGCCTCCTGTGCGAACCCCATCGCAACCTGTGCGTGGTGGGCGACCCCGACCAGTCCATCTACACCTGGCGGGCGGCGGACATACGCAACATCCTCAGCTTCGAGCACGACTTCCCGGAGGCCAAGGTGGTGTTCCTGGAGCAGAACTACCGCTCCACCCAGACCATCCTGGACGGCGCCCACCACGTCATCGCCAAGAACAAGCTACGGAAGGAAAAGAGGCTATGGACCCAGGCCGGCCCGGGCCATCCCATCGTGGTGCACGAGGCCTACGACGAGGCAGAGGAGGCGGCCTTTGTGGCCGCTGAGATGAGCCGCCTCATGCAGGAGCGGGGATACACGCCCCGCGACTTTGCCGTCATGTACCGCACCAACGCCCAGTCCCGCCCCTTGGAGGAGGCCCTCCTCCTAGAAGGCATACCATACCGAGTGGTGGGCGGTCTGCGCTTCTACGAGCGGCGGGAAGTGAAGGACCTGCTTGCCTACCTGCGCCTCGTCTACGACCCCTATGACTCCATGGCCCTTATGCGTATCATCAATGTGCCGCCGCGCGGCATCGGCGAGAGGACGGTCCAGGAGCTACAGCGGTGGGCCCGCTCCTTGGACCTCCCCCTCTACGCTGCCCTTCAGCTTCTGGCCGAGCAAGAGCGCGACTCCCCTACTCCCGAGGCCTCGTCCCTGCCCAGGCCGGCCCTCGCCCGCAAGGCGGTGGGTGCCCTCCTGCGTTTTTTTGGCCTCGTCAACGAGCTTGTAGCCCGCTCATCCGATACCCCTCCGTCCCAACTCCTCGACCTCATCATCGAGCGCACTGAGTACAGGGCCTATATACTTGCCGAGCCCCAGGGGGAGGAGCGGTGGGAGAACGTGGAGGAGCTGCGCTCGGTAGTGTCCGAATACGATCACCTGTCGCCCAGGGAGGCCCTGGCCCACCTTCTGGAGGATGTGGCCCTCATCACCGAGGTGGACCGGTACGATGAACGGGCCAACGCCGTCACCCTCATCACCCTGCATGCGGCCAAGGGCCTGGAGTTCAGGGTGGTGTTCATGGTGGGCATGGAGGAAGGCCTCCTGCCCCACGCCCGCTCCTTCGACGATCCGGCCCAGATGGAGGAGGAGAGGCGCCTCTGTTATGTGGGGATGACCAGGGCCAAGGAGCTGCTTTACCTAGTGCGGGCCCTCCGGCGCAGCCGCACCGGCCCCCGTCTCCCCTCTCGCTTCCTAGCCGACATCCCGCCTCACCTGACAGTGCCGGCCAAGGCACCGCCACCATCATCGCCTCCCAGGTCGCGGGCCGACGGCGCTGCTGTGCCCCTTAGGGCAGGTGCCAAGGTCCGACATGCCCGCTTTGGGGAGGGCATCGTGATATCCTGTGTCCCGTCGGGCGACGATCACCTGGTGACGGTGGCCTTCAGGGGCGAGGCGGGGATAAAGAAGCTCCTCTTGTCCATGGCAGGTCTGGAGCCCCTGGGCTGAGGGAACCTATCCTTTCACCACGCCGATGGGGCGCATGCGGGCCACCTTGAGGGATATGCCCGCCTCGTGCAGCACCTCCACCACATCGGCCACGTCCTTATAGGCCTCACTGGCCTCCTCCGCCAAAAGGGCCCTGTTCTGGGCCCGCACGATGATGCCCCGCTCCTCCAGCTTGCGGGCGATGTCCACCCCCCGCAGCATGCGTTTGGCCGCCGCCCGGCTCTGGACGCGGCCAGCGCCGTGGCAGGTGGAGCCCCAGGTCTCGGCCATGGCCTTATGGGTGCCAACCAACAGGAAGGAGTAGCGCCCCATGTCGCCGGGCACCAACACGGGCTGGCCTATCTCACGATACTTGGCGGGCACATCGGGATGGCCAGGGGAAAAGGCGCGGGTGGCCCCTTTGCGGTGCACACACAAGGTCATCTCCTTACCGTCCACGCGATGGCGCTCCACCTTAGCGATGTTGTGGGCCACGTCGTATATTAATTGCATCCCCATGTCCCGCGGGCTTCGGCCCAGCACACGGGCAAAGGCCTCCCGCACCCAATGGGTGATGAGCTGCCGGTTACAAAAGGCAAAGTTGGCGGCCGCCGTCATAGCGCCCAGGTAGTCCTGCCCCTCTTGGGAGCGGATGGGGGCGCAGGCCAGCTGCCGGTCGGGGAGGTGGATGTTGTAGCGCTTGATGCTCTCCTCCATCACCTCCAGGTAGTCCTCACATGTCTGGTGGCCTAGGCCGCGCGAGCCACAATGGACGAAGACCACCACCTGTCCCTCCTGATAGATGCCCATGACGGCCGCCTTCTCAGGGTCGTAGATGTGGTCGATGACCTGGATCTCCAGGAAGTGGTTGCCGGAGCCCAAGGTGCCCAGCTGGGGGGCGCCCCGCTCCTTGGCTCGCCGGCTCACCTTCTCGGGGTTGGCGCCGGGCAGGGCACCGCCGCCCTCAATGGTCTCCAGGTCCTCCGGCCAGCCATAGCCGTTCTCCACTGCCCAGCGAGCGCCCTTGATGAGGACCTGATCCATCTCCTTAATCGCCACCCGGATAAGCCCTTCCGATCCCACCCCCGAGGGGACATCGCGGAAGATCTGGTTGACCAGCTCCCGCAGCTTGGGGCGCACCTCCTCCTCCGTGAGGTCGGTGCGGATGAGGCGTGTGCCACAGTTGATATCGAACCCCACGCCTCCAGGGGAGATGACGCCGTCCTCCAGCCTCATGGCTGCCACCCCGCCAATGGGGAAGCCATAGCCCCAGTGGATATCTGGCATGGCGAGGGAATATCCCACGATGCCGGGCAGGAAGGCCACATTGGCCACCTGCTCGATGGCCATGTCCTCGCTCATCTGTTCCAACATCTCCTCCGAGGCGTAGATAAGGCCTGGGACCCTCATGCCAGGCTTGTATTCCTGGGGTAGGACCCACCGCCACTCATCGAGCTTCTGCAGGATCTTCTTCCATTCCTTCGCCATCTCCTCATCCTCCCCTCACCGTGCCCTCATCGACCTCGCGCAAGAACTGGAGGATGCGTAGGCGTGCCTCGCGGCTGAAGCCTAAGATGCCGTGAGGCACCCCTGGGAACACCTCCAGCGTCGAGCCGGGGATAGCCCGGTGCAGATCATAGGCTGCTCTCAGTGGCACTACCTGGTCCTGGTCCCCGTGGACGATGAGCACGGGCATGCGCAGCTCCTTCAGCTGGGGCAGCAGGTCTACCTCCAGATAGGCAGCCAGGTTGCGTACCTCCGCCGCATAGAGGGCGGCCTGCTCCTCCTCTGGTAGGGCCTGGGCAGCCGCGCTCAGCTTCTCCTCGTACTCCTCTAGCTCAGGCAGGGTGCCCAACCGCTGCGCCGTCGCTCTCTCCCAGGGGCCCAGGACGGAAACGCGGGCTTCCCGGGGGCGGGCGCGGTAAAAGGCCAGAAGCCCCCTCTCCTCCAGCTCCTTCAGCCAGATGGGCAGGGAGCGGGCTAGCTCTCCTTCAGATAGCAAGCGCGGCGCTGTGTTAGCAAGCACCAGGGAGCGCACCATCTGCGGCCTGGCCAAGGCTAGCATGATGGCGATGGGCCCTCCGGCCGAGCTCCCCACCACATGTGTCTCCTCCACGCCCAAGTGAGCGAGGAGGGCCAGGGCATCGTCCACTTGTTGGCGCAGGGACCACCCCTGGCTGGGGCAGCTGGACCAGCCACACCCCCGCCGATGATAGACGATGAGCATGTATCCTTGGGCCATCTCATCCAGCCAATGGTAGTCGCGAGGCTGCAAGCGCGATGGCAAGCCAGCGAAGCCGCCATGGATGAACAGCACCGGCCGGCCTCTGCCGCGCACCTCATACCACATGGTGAACCCGTTGACGTTCAGGTAGGGCATGGCTATCAGATGTCGAAGATGACCCTTGCCCACCAGAGGCCGTTCTCCTGGCCCACGGCCAGCAGGTGGCGCGTGACACCCTTTATGCCCATGTGCATGACATGCTTCTCTGGGTCCATGCGCTCGCCCAAGGCTATGGCCTGTAGCTGGTATGGCTCCAGGGCCTCCACCTGAAAGCGAGAGAAAAGGAGGCCTTGGGCATCCACATAGTACAGCAGCTCCACCAGCCACCGCACCAAGAGCGACTCCCAGTCATGCCCCTGGACGCTTATGCGCCTGCTCTCCTTCTCCTCTACCCGTTCCAGGTCCGTCATTAGGTGGAACATGGCCTGAGCCACATTGGCCATGAGCTCGGCCGGGGTGTTGCCGTAAGCTATCACCCCCACGTCCGCCGTATGCTCAATGACCTCAAAGGGCGGTCGCCCCTGTCTCATGGACCCCAGCTTCGATTATAAGCCAGGGAGTCAGGAGGGCCTGACCTTGGCGCGGAGCATCTCTATGATCTCGCGCACTGTCTCCTGGCGCCATCGCGCCCAGACGGGCCCTCGCTGAAAGGCCTCGTACTGGCGGCGGAACTCCTCGGGGTCCTTCTCCCGGAGCTGGAGGATCTCCTGGACGAGGTGCATCTCGCTGTCGGCCAGGGCTGGTCGCTCGATCCAGTGGCAGATATAGCGGTGGTCGCGGGTGTAGAAGACGAAGGTGGGGATGGAGCGGAACTGCCCGTCCTTAAGGAACTCGTCCATGATGTCTAAGTTCTGGTCGCGGAAGAAGATGCGCAGCTCCATCCCCGCCGCTTGGGCCATCTTGGCCATGACGGGGAGGCCCCGGAACACGTCTGGGCACCAGTCCTCGGCCAGGGCTAAGACCTTGGCCGGCCCATCGGGCGCTGCCACCAGCTCGCGAAGGGCGGCCACATCTTCTGGCGTGAGGACGGTCTCCTGATAGTTGTATTCGAACTTGTCGCGGTTGCGGCGGATGGCTTGCAGCCACTCCTCCCACGTGAGGCCAGAGGCGAATCGCTCCGGCGTCACCACACTCTGTCGCTCCTTACTCATGACGGTGCACCTCCATAATCGCATCGGCTACGTCTTTAGCTTAACACGTTCAGGGGTCCCACTCTGCCCCCGCGGCCTGCCATATCCGGCGACGCCCCTCGAGGCTAAGTCCCTGGATGGTGGTGCCCTGCCGCCGGGCCAGCTCCTCGGCCTGGCGGGCGCGGCGGCGGAGGGCATGGCAGGCATCCAGCAGGGCGTCCTCCGCGTCCACTTCCAAGATGGAGGCCAAGGCTGCCATGGCCATAGCAGCATGTCCCAGCCGCTGGTGTCGCTCATGGGTGGTTAGGGCCGCGGCCAGGCCTTGCAGCGCCTGCAGGACCTCCTGCTTGGCCTCCTCCGCCGATTGAGGGCCGATGCCCAGGCGCGCTAGACGTCGCCACAAGGCCTGGGCCTGGGCTAGGGCGGGAAGGGCGCGTGGCACCCCGTCGAGGAGGTGAGCATTCTCCCCCTTTTCTTGGCGCTTCAGCTCCTCCCATTGCTGCAGGACCTCTTGGGGTGACTGGAGGTGGCGCCCGCCGAAGACATGAGGATGGCGCCTAATAAGCTTGGTAGCGATGCCGTAGATGACGTCCTCTAGCGTAAAGGTGCCCGCTTCCTCGGCCATATGGGCATGCATGAGGACTTGTAGCAGGAGGTCGCCCAGCTCCTCGGCCAATTGCTTGGGGTCGTCCACCTCGATGGCCTCCATAGCCTCCATGGCCTCCTCCCGCAGGTAGTGCCGGAGGGAGCGATGGGTCTGGGCCCGGTCCCAAGGGCAGCCCTGTGGTCCCCTGAGGATGGCGACCACGCGTCTCAGGCCATCGAAGGTCTTGAGCTCTTCGTCGCCTGGCCTCATCTCTGGACTATGATAGCCTAGTGGGCGGTTTGACGGTGCCCTGGCCCCGGCGTAGCATGGGGAGATGGTGGGGGCGCAGTGGAGCAGTCCCAGCTGGTGCCGGGGCAGGAGGTCACCTTTGGCCCTATAAGGTTTGTGGCCCTGGCCCTTCTGGCTGTGGCCCTCCCCCTGGCCCTTTTGACCACCAACATCCGCGTGGCCTTCAACACTCCCCAACTCTATGACTATGCAGTCCGCAGGTATGACGCCTCTGCTCTATCGGGCATCCCACAGGGGGAGCTGCTGCGCGCCAACCGAGAGCTTATCCGCTACTTCCACGACCAGAGGCCCTTTCTCTTCGTGACGGTGCGGGACGGACAGGGGCGCCTCGTATCGCTGTTCACCCCTGAGGAGACGGTTCACCTGGCGGATGTCAAGGCCCTGCTGCGGCACCTATATCGGGTGCAAGAGGGTGCGTTGGCGTATGTCCTAGTAGCAGTGGTAGCCGTCTTCGTGTGGGCACAGGAGGGGTCTGTAAGGCAGCTGGCATGGACAGTGCTGGCGAGCACGGCCCTCTGCGTAGCGATAGTGGCAGGGGTGGCAGTGGCGGCCACTGTGGGCTTTGATCTATTTTGGTCCGCCCTCCATAACCTCCTCTTCACCAACGACCTGTGGCGACTGGACGTAACTAGGCACCACCTTATCCAGATGTTTCCGGAGGCGTTCTGGTTCGACGCAGTTATGCTTATCGGCGGGGCCACGGGGGCCCAGATGGCGATATTGGCTCTGGGAGCGGGGGCCTATTTAGTGTTGGCGCCGCGTGAGCCCAAAGGGGTGGCCACCACCGCTGCCTTCAGGGTAAAGCCACAAGTGAGGGGAAGGCCAACACCTTAAGAGGGATGGCAGCTGGCGCAATGGCCGCCGGCGCAGCCGGCGCATCCTGACCCGCCAAGGGCAGATGTGCTCCCCTCGCCGCCGCGGAAGGCAGCGAAGATGGAGAGGAGTCGCTCCGCACCCTCATGCCCCTGGGGACAGGTGGCGGCTTCGTCCCTCCGGGACATGGGGCGCAGAAGCTCAAATCGCGTTTGGCACCGATGGCAGTAGTACTCGTAGATGGGCATGGCGCATCACTCCAAGAAGTCCTTGAGCTTCTTGCTACGGCTGGGATGTCGCAGCTTGCGCAAGGCCTTGGACTCGATCTGCCTTATCCGCTCGCGGGTAACGTTGAACTCCCGCCCCACCTCCTCCAGGGTCCGGCTGCGCCCGTCCTCCAGGCCGAAGCGCAGGGCCAGAACCTTCTGCTCCCGGTGGGTGAGGGTGGATAGGATCTCCCGCACCTGCTCCTTCAGGATCTGCTGCAGGGCGGCGTCCACAGGGGATGCGGTGGACTGGTCCTCGATGAAGTCGCCCAGGTGGGAGTCCTCCTCCTCGCCGATGGGCATCTCCAGGGATACGGGCTCCTGGGAGACGCGGATGATGTCCCGCACCTTCTCGGGTCCTACGTCCAACTGGCGGCCGATCTCCTCGTTGGTGGGCTCCCGCCCGTACTCCTGTACCAGACGGCGGCTCACCCGCATGAGCTTGTTGATGGTCTCTACCATATGCACGGGTATTCGGATGGTGCGGGCCTGGTCGGCGATGGCCCGGGTGATGGCCTGGCGGATCCACCAGGTGGCATAGGTGCTGAACTTGTAGCCCTTGCGGTAGTCGAACTTCTCCACCGCCCTTATAAGGCCGATGTTACCCTCCTGCACCAGGTCCAGAAGGGGCATGCCCCGGCCGATGTACCTCTTGGCCACGCTCACCACCAGGCGGAGGTTGGCCTCGGTAAGGTGCTTCTGGGCCTTGCGCCCCTCCTCCTTGAACCGTTGCAGGCGGGAGGCCAGCTTCTCCTCCTGGGCCCGCAGCCGCTGGGCCAAGTCCTCCGCTGGCGGCAGGAGGGCTTCGGCCGTCCCTACTGCCTCGAGGGCTATGTCTAGCAGGTCCTGGATGAGGACGTGGGTTACGACGGAAAGCCTCACCAGGGAACGCTCGGCCTCTTCCCGCTTGAGGCCTAGGCGCGTCTGGAGCTTTTCGGCCATCTCTGTGTCCAGCTCACCATCGACGCAGGAGCGGAAGCTTGGGTGCCTGATGAGCTCTGGCCATGGCAGATGGGCAAGCCCGAGCTCTTGGGCCACCGTCTGGAGGACGGGCTGCAGGCGGTGGAGGTCTTGCAATATGGCCACCATGGTCTCTGCCCCAGTGGGGGGACGCCGGCGGGCCTCTTCTAGGCCCTTGGTTATCTCCTCTACATACCGCCCCTCCTCCATGAGGCGAGCCAAATACTTCTCGTCCTCAGCGGTGAGGAGGCTCACCTGGCCGATCTCCCGCAAGTACATGCGGACGGGGTCGTCCAGCCCTTCCTCCAAGGCCTCCAGGTCGGAAGGGGCCTCCTCCAGCTGTTCCTCTTTGGCTAACTCGGCCTCCCAGGGCTCCATCTCCTCCTCGGGCCGGCCAATGGTCATGGGATCACGCACCTCTCCCAGCTCCTCCACCCAGGTCTCGTGGACGTTCATCTCTCCTGTCTCCATGGAGGGCCTCTCCAGCTCCTCATCATGCTTCAGCATGGCTGTTCGCCTCCCTTTGGGCTGCACGGGAGTGAAGCTGGAAGCCCAGCTCCAGGTCCTCGCGCAGCAACTGGGCTAAGGCGTTGCCCGCCCTCCCCTCTCTCACGGCGGAGAAGGCCTCCTCTAGCAGATGCTGCTGGTCAGGGGCGCTCTCCTCCTGGTGAGTGGCGAGGGCGGCGGCGAGGGCGCGCTTACGGGCCCGGAGGTACCGCTCCTCCAGACGCCGCCGCACGTCCCCAAAGGCACGCCTACCATTATCATTATCCCACTTCTGGGGGAAACGCGTCCAAAGAGAAATAAGGCCGTCTGTGTAGGCCCACAGCTCCTCAGGCAGCTTCTGGGCCAGCTCCACTAGCGTCTGGCACTCCTTCCAGGCCCGAAAGACCTCTATGTTGGCCTGTTCCCAGAAAAGACCTTCGGGAAGGTCCTGGGCCTCGGGTCGCAGGTCTGGATAACGCAGGAGGAGGGAGAGGAGGAGACGCTCTGGGTCTGGGCCGTGCTCGCCCTCCCGCCGAGGGGCGGGCGATGGCTCCTGCCTGCGGCGGCGCATCATGGATGCCAACTCCTCTTCCCGCACCAGGGAGAGACGGGCGAGCTTTTGTAGGTAGTGGGCCCTGACGACGGGGTCGCCCACAGCGGCGATGATAGGCAGAAGCTCCTGCACCAGCTGCGAACGGGCCTGGGGGTCGCGCAGGTCTTTACCCTCTTGGGCGCGGCGGAAGCGGTAGTCTAGCACCGGCTCCGCCTCTGCCACCAACGCCTGCCACAGCTGGGGCGATTCCCGGATGACCTCGTCGGGGTCGCGGCCTGGTGGGAGGATGGCCACCCGCAGGTCCACCCCGGCGGTGGTCTGGAAGCGTACCAGCCCGCGCCAGGTGAGCTCGGGCATCGTCTCTCCCTCAGATGCCTCCACCACCTGATGGCCTCGCAGCACGGCCTCGGCGCCGGCGGCATCGGCGTCCAATGCTAGGACGATGCGCCGGCAGTGGCGGCGCAGGGAACGCACGTGCCGCTCAGTGAGGGCGGTGCCCATGGAAGCCACCACGTTGGCGAACCCTGCCTGGTGGGCGGCTATGGCGTCCATGTACCCTTCGACGATGACGGCACAACCGCTACGCCTGATATCGTGGCGGGCCCTGTCCAGCAGGTAAAGCAGGCCCCCCTTATCGAAGATGGGGGTCTGGGGGGTGTTGAGGTATTTGGGGTGGGAGTCGTCCAGGGCGCGGGCGCCAAAGCCCACCGGCCTACCCTGTTCGTCCCATATGGGGAACATGAGGCGCCCCCGGAAGCGGTCCCGCGTTAGCCCCTCGCTTGTCACCAGGAGGCCTGCCTCCAACACCTCCTCCAGCCGAAACCCCTTGCCCATTAGGTGGCGCAGGAGGGCATCCCCACTGGGAGGGCTGTACCCCAGCATGAAGCGGCGGGCCGTGGCCATGTCTATACCCCTACCCTCCAGGTAGCGGCGGGCGTGGGCTGCGGTAGCGTCCTCCATCAGCAGGCGGTGGTAGAACTCCATGGCCGCCTCATGGGCCTGATATAGACGCTGGCGGCGGGCCTCCTCCTGAGGGGAACGGGGTGATGGGAGCTCCACCCCCGCTCTCTGAGCCAGCATCCGCAGGGCCTCCCCGAACCCCACCCCTTCCTTGCGCATGATGAAAGAGAAGACGTCCCCCCCTGTATTGCACGCCCCGAAGCAGTGCCAGCTCTGCCGCTCAGGGGACACGTAAAAGGAGGGGGTGCGCTCCGTGTGGAAGGGGCATAGGGCCCGATAGAGGCGTCCTGCCCTGCGGAGGGGCACATATTGGCCCACTACTTCTACAATATCCAGCCGCGCTTTGATTTCGGAGACGATGTCCATAGACCTTCCCATATGATAACGCTTTCCTGGCCTCGTGCGTTACCTTTTTAGCACAGAGGTTCCAGAGAAGACAAGGGCGTTAGGCCCAGACGGCGGGCCATCTGGAGGGCGAAGTGGTCGGTCATGCCCGAGACGTAGTCGGCGGCCTTGCGCCAGGGAGGGTCATCTGGGACTACGTAATCGCTCTTGATCTCGTCCGGGTGCTCCAAGTAGTAAAGGTAGAGGGCGCGGACGATGGCCTTGGCCTGCTCGGCCTCCTGCCGTCTTCCCTCCCACAGATACACTCGTTCAAAGAGGAAGTCCCGCAGGGCGTTGGCCGCCGTGTGCACCTTGGGGCCCATCAGTATACGGGGTTGCACGTGGAGGCCCAGCTCACCGGTGGCTGCCCAGGAGGCGGCCACGATGTCCCTGACCATGGTATCGATGCGCTGGCTGGGCGTGCGCCCCAGCACCTCCTGGACGATGGGGGGGAGATCGTCCTCGGTGATGAGGCCAGCGCGGATGGCGTCGGCCACATCATGGTTGAGGTAGGCGACGGCGTCCGCCAGCTTCACCACCTGTCCTTCCAGGGTGGAGGGCATCCCCTCTCCCTCGCCTAGGATGTCGTGGCGGGGCTTGGAGCTGAAGCGGATGCCGTCCCGCACCTCCCAGGTGAGATTGAGACCCTGCCCGCCGTTCTCCAACTGCTCCACCACGCGCAGACCCTGTTCGGCATGGCGGAACCCTCCTGGCACCAGCTCGTCCAGGGCCGCCTCGCCGGCATGGCCAAAGGGGGGGTGCCCGATGTCGTGGGCCAGGGCGATGGCCTCCGCCAGGTCCTCATTGAGGTTTAGGGCCCGGGCGATGGTGCGAGCGATCTGGGCCACCTCCAGGGTATGGGTGAGGCGGGTGACGAAGTGGTCCCCCTGGGGGGCGACGAACACCTGCGTCTTATGCTTGAGGCGACGGAAGGCCTTGCTATGGAGTATGCGGTCCCGGTCCCTCTGGAACTCGTTGCGCAGGGGACAGGGCGCCTCCGGCCTCTGCCGACCGCGGCTTTGAAAGCTTTTGGCGGCAAAAGGCGAAAGGAGGTGCTCCCTCTCCTCCAGGCGCCGGCGCACCTCCTCCAGAGGGGCCATGGCCCTAACCCACGACCAGCGAGGACAGCTCAGCTTCCACCTGGGCCACCAGCTCTCGTGTGCTGTCGATGACGTCTGGGTTGATGGAGATGGAGGTGATGCCCCACTCCACCAGCTTGCGGGTCAGCTCTGGGAAGTCGCTGGGGGCCTGGCCGCAGATGGAGACGGTGACTCCTCGCCGTAGAGCCCCCCGCACCAGTATGCGGAGGGCCTCCATGACCGCCTCGTTGCGCTCGTCGAACTCCTGGGCCAGCATAGCGCTGTCCCGGTCCACCCCCAACAGCAGCTGCGTCAGATCGTTGGAGCCGATGCTGATGCCGTCGATGCCCACGTCCAGGAACTTGTCCAGGATGAGGACGTTGGAGGGCACCTCGGCCATCATCCAGAGCTTGAAGTGGTTAGAGCGGTGAAGGCCAGCTCCCTCCACCAGGGCCTTGACGGCCGCCAGCTCCTCAGGGGTCCGCACGAAGGGGATCATGAGCCAGAGGTTGTTGTAGTCCTTGCGCACCCGCTTGATGGCCTCCAGCTCCAACTGGAAGACCTCTGGCTCGCGGATGTAGCGGCAGGCGCCCCGGTAGCCGATCATGGGGTTCTCCTCATGAGGCTCGTACCGGTCGCCCCCCTGCAGGTTGCGGTATTCGTTGGTCTTGAAATCGGTAGCCCTGTAGACCACCGGCCGCGGATAGAAGGCGCGAGCGAACCGCCGCAGACCGTCGGCCAGCCGCTCGATGAACCATTCGCCCTTCCCCTCTTCGAGGCAGAGGCGGGGATGGACCCCTATGTGCTCGGCGATGATGAACTCGGCGCGCAGAAGCCCCACGCCGTCCACGTTCCTCTGGGCTACCACCTCCGCCAGCTCCGGCTCGGCCAGGTTGACATAAATCTTGGTCCGGGTCTTGAGACGGGCAGCCTTAGCCCGCCGCTCCTGTTCCTGCCGCCACCACCGGATGCGTCTCTCCGCCACCCCCTCATATACGCGCCCAGAGGACCCGTCCACTGTCACCAGCTGCCCGTCCTTGAGCTTCTGGGTGGCCCCCTCCACACCCATTACCAGGGGTATGCCCAGCTCGCGGCTGACGATGGCGGCGTGGCAGGTGCGACCTCCCCTCTCGGTGATGATGGCCACTGCCCTCTTCATCGCCGGCACCCAGTCGGGGGCGGTCATGACGGTCACCAGGACGTCGCCCTCCTCCACCTTGGCCAGGGCCTCTTCGGCGCTCAGGGCCACCTTGATGCGCCCCATGGCCACTCCGGGGCTGCCACCGCTGCCCTGTATGAGGACGGGGGCCTCCTCCTCTTCCTCCTCTTCTACGGCTGTGGCCACGGTGACAGTGACGGGGCGGGTCTGGACGATGTAGAACTGGCCCTCCTCCTCGGCCCATTCGATGTCCTGTGGAGTCCCGTAATACTCCTCGATGTCCCGGGCCAGGGCGGCCAGGGCGCGGATCTCGTCGTCGCTCAGCTTCTGCCGCTCCCTTTCCTCAGGAGGCACCTCCTCCCAACGGTTGCGCTGGCGGTGATGGGGTGCCGTGGGGTCCAACACCAGCCGCCGCTCCTGGCGGGCCACCTGCTTCTCCAGGATGCGGAGGGTGGCCTTTTCCACCACATAAGAGTCAGGGGTAACAGCGCCAGAGACCATGGCCTCCCCAAGGCCATATACGGCCTCGATAACCATGCGGTTGGCCTGGCCCGACACCGGCTCGATGGTGAAGATGACGCCCGAGCGGCGCGACTGAACCATGCGCTGCACGGGGACGGCGATGGCCACCTCCAGGTGGTCGAACCCCTTTTGGGCCCGGTAGAAGATGGCCCGGTCCTCGAAAAGGGAGGCCCAGCAGTCCTGCACTGCCTTCACCACCTCGTCCTCTCCACGGACGTTGAGGAAGGTGGCCTGCTGCCCAGCGAAGGAGGCCTCCAGCATGTCTTCAGCAGTGGCCGAGCTCCGCACAGCCACCAGGCCGTCGCCGAGGCGGCGGTAGCCCTCGCGAATAGCCTCCTCCACTTCCCGGGGCATCGGGGCCGAGCGGATGAGCTCCCTGATTTGCGCCCCTGTGCGCTGCAGGGCTTGTGGGTCGTTCACGTCGAGAGACGAGAGGAGTTCACGGATGGTAGGTGCGATGCCCGATTGCGAGAGGAACCGGCGATAAGCCTCGGCGGTGACAATGAAGGCGGGGGGCACTGGCATCCCCGCCTTCTTCATCTCACCTAGGTTGGCGCCTTTGCCGCCTACATCACCCACGTCATCCTTACCCACCTCGTCCAGCCACTTTATGAGGCCCATGACAGATCCCTCCCTCGCCAAGGAGTTCGCATCCATTATACACCAGGCTCCATAGGCGCCGCCAATTGCAAAGGAGCGGGCTAATAAAGATAACTGTTAAAGCTTATTCCACGGTGACGGTCTTGGCCAGGTGGCGGGGCTGGTCCACATCGCAGCCACGGCGGACGGCGATGTAGTAGGCAAAGAACTGGAGAGGCACCACGGTGAGGACGGGCAGAAGGAGGGGCGAGAGGTGGGGGACCCATAGGACGTGATGGGCCAGGCGGGCTATCTCCTCGTCTCCCTCGTTGGCCACCACGATGAGGGTGCCATCGCGGGCCCGCACCTGTTCCAGGTTGTTGCGCATCTTGTCACGCAGGTGGTCGCGCACGGCGATGGCCACCACCGGCATGTCCCGGTCGATGAGGGCGATGGGACCATGCTTCATCTCGCCTGCCGGGTAGCCCTCGGCGTGGATATACGAGACCTCCTTCAGCTTCAGCGCCCCCTCTAAGGCGATGGGGTACTGGATACCTCTGCCGAGGTAGAGGAAGTTGCGCAGGTGGGCGAACTGATATGCCAGGGCCTCATACTGGGGGGCGCGTTTGGTGAGCTCCCCCATTAGGAAGGGAAGGCGGGCCAGTGGGGGGAGGAGGCGTGCCAGGCCTTGAGCATCGACTGTGCCCCGCAGGCGCCCCATATAACAGGCCAGAAGATAGAGGGCCACGAGGGAGGCGGTGAAGGTCTTGGTGCTGCAAACGCCGATCTCCAGCCCGCAGCGGGTGTAGACCACGCCATCGGCCATGCGAGTGGCCTGGCTACCTACCACATTGCACACCACCACCTGGCGGGCGCCGCGGCGTCGGGCCTCCTCCATGGCTGCCAGGGTGTCGGCCGTCTCCCCCGACTGGGTGACGGCCACCACTAAGGTCTTGGGCCCGATGAGGGGGTCGCGATAGCGGAACTCGGAGGCGTTGTCAGCTTCAGCGGGGACGCGGGCGATGGCCTCCATATAGTGGCGTCCCACCATGGCGGCGTGGAGGCTGGTGCCCATGCCCACTAAGACCACCCGCTCCACGTCCAGGAGGAGCTGGGGGTCCACCTCCTCCAGAGTCAGGTCCAGAGATTCCAGATCTATACGGCCCCTCACGGTATCCAGGATTACCTCGGGCTGTTCCATCATCTCCTTGAGCATGAAGTGTTTGTAGGGACCCTTGGCTGCCGATACGGGGTCATAGGGCACCAACGTGGGCGTCTTGGGGATGGGTTGGCCTGTGACCAGGGAACGGATGCAAACACTGTGCGAGGTGGCCTCGGCCATCTCGCCATCGGCCACGAAGATGACCTGGCGGGTAAGGGGCAGAAGGGCGGGGAGGTCGCTGGCGATGATGGTTTCCCCCTGCCCCAGCCCCACCACGATGCCACCGGCGTTGCCCAGGCGGGCAGCGGCTATCTGGCCCGGGGCCGAGCGGGCCATGGCCACTACGGCGTGGGCCCCTTGGAGGCGGAGCATGGCCCGCCGTAAGGCCTCCCCTAGGGGGAGCCCCTCCTCCAGCCCCTCTTCCACCATGTGGGCGATGATCTCCGAATCGGTCTCCGAGCGGAAGCGGTGGCCCTTGGCTATCAAGGCCTCCTTCAGAACATGGTGCCGCTCGATGATGCCGTTGTGGACCACCACCACTTGCTCGTGGCAATCGGTATGAGGATGGGCGTTGACGTCGGTGGGGCGGCCATGAGTAGCCCAGCGGGTGTGCCCCAGGCCCATGTTGCCGCTGGGCCAGGCGTCCTCCAGGGAGCGGGCCAGCTCCTCCAGCTTGCCTGCTCGCTTGCACACGGTGAGAACGCCGTTCTCGTCCAGGACAGCGAGCCCGGCAGAATCATAGCCCCTATATTCCAGGCGGCGCAGGGCGTCGAGGATGATGGGGGCGGCTGGCCTACTTCCCACGTAGCCTACGATGCCACACATGGGCGCACGCTCTGCAGGAAGAACTCAAAGCTGACCTTCTTGGTCCAGTTGGCGGAGGCGGCTCACCACCTCTTGCACCGCCCAGTCGGGGGTGGAGGCGCCGGCGGTGATGCCTACCTTCCTACAGCCCCGCACCCAAGCCGGGTCTAGCTCCTCGGCCCTCTCGATGTGGTATGTGGGGACGCCTGTCTCCTGGCACACCTCCGCCAGATGGCGGGTGTTGGCGCTGTTACGGCCCCCCACCACGATGACCACATCCACCTGGCGCGCCAGCTCCCTTGCTGCTTCCTGCTGGGAGGATGTGACGTTACATAGGGTGCCCACCAGGCGGAACTCATGGATCTCCTCTATGCGTTCCTGGAGCAGCTGTGCCACAAAGGCCGCGAACTTGCGCGGCTCCTGCGTTGTTTGGGAGATGACGGCGATGCGGGAAAGGCCCCGGGGCACCTGCGACACGTCCGTGACGGCCATGCCCTTCCCTTCCGTCCAGGCGAGCACGCCCTTCACCTCCCGGTGCTGGGCGTCGCCGAAGATGATGATTGTAAAGCCCTGCTGGGCCATGCGCCGCGCCCATCTCTGGGACCTGGTGACGATGGGGCAGGTGGTGTCGATGAGCCTTATCCCCTTCTCCCTGGCCAACCGGTAGATCTCCGGGCCGGCGCCGTGGGCAGTGATGGCCAAGGGCTTGCCCTCCTGAATGGGGATATTCCCATTTATGGCCCGGACCCCTCGCTTCTCCAGCTCCGCCATGACCAAGGGGTTGTGGACGATGGGGCCCAGACTGTAGACCTCGCCCTCTTGCTGAACCACCTCTTCCATGATGGAGATGGCCCGCCTAACCCCCCAACAGAAGCCCATGTCCCTGGCTAGGATGATCTCCATGTTCTCCCTACGTCCTCGGCAAAAAACCTTCCCTCAAGGCTAGCATAAAACCCCCTATAGGGAGGGTCTAGTAGCCGAGCGATGTGCAACATGATGACCTGCGTGGCCTCTTCCACCACTGGGGTGGTGATGCGTGGCGGTCGCTCCAGCTGCAAGGGGCGGCCGAAGACGAGCTTTACAGGTTTTCTGCCTCTGAGGAAGGCCCAGAAGTCCCTGGGCAGCCTGATGTTCTCGGTGCCCATAATGCCCACGGGCAGCACCGGCACCCCCGTCTGTAGAGCCAGGAGGGCGGTGCCGGGATAGGCCCGGCCCATGCCTGGACGCCCGCTGCGCGTTCCCTCGGGGAACATGCCTAGGGCCAGCCCCCTCTCCAGGGACTGGCGCGCCCGCCGCAAGGCCCTCAGGTCGGCCTCGAAGCGGCGCACTGATATGCACCCGAAGAGGCGCAGCAACGGGCCCAGGATCGGTGATTGGAATAGCTCCTGCTTGGCCATCCACACGATGCGCCGTGGCGTCTCCACGGTGATTATAGGTGGGTCGGCCAGGGATATGTGGTTGCTGGCAAGGATGAACGGGCCCTTAAGGGGTACGTTCTCCCTGCCCACCACCTCTAGGCGGGCATTGACGTGGACGAGGAGCCACGCCCACGTGCGGGTGTTAGCCCAGTACCAGGGGGCGACGACGGCGTCAGGCACACCTTGCCTCCACAAGGCTCATCACCCTCTCCACCACCTGCTCCAAGCTCAGGCCTTCGGTATCGATGATGACGGCGTCAGGGGCTGGCCGGAGGGGGGCCACCGGCCGGTGGGAATCCATCTCGTCCCGATGCTGCAGCTCCCGCATCACCTCTTGGAGGGTAGCCCTCTGGCCCAGCTCCCTCAATTGGCGGAGGCGGCGGCGGGCCCGCTCGGCCAGGGGCGCGTCCAGGTAGACCTTCACATCGGCATCGGGCAGGACCACGGTGCCGATGTCCCGTCCCGCTACCACCACACAGCCCTGTTGGGCCAGACGGCGCTGCAGCCCCAGCAAAGCTTCCCTGACGGAGGCGATCTGGGAGATGCGGGAGACCACCTCCTCCACCTTGGGATGGCGCAGGAAAGGGGTGATGTCTTGACCGTCCACTGTAATGACGGTGGGCTCCACCGCCTCTGGCGGGGCCGGGTATAGCTCCACATGTATCTCCTGCGCCAGGGCTGTCAGGGCGGCGGCGTCGTCGGCGCTGATGCCCCTGCTTAAGGCCACCCAGGTGAGGGCACGGTAGAGGAGGCCTGTATCCACGAAGGCATAGCCCAGACGGTGGGCCACCTCCCGCCCCACAGAGGTCTTGCCCGCCGCCCCAGGCCCATCGATGGCGATCTTGAGGTGCCTGCATCCCATGCCCGCTCCCACATTTTACCCCGTGGATGACCACTGTTGACATGGGCATCGCGCAGGGTTACCTTCGGGATAGCGAGGTAAAGCCCGAGGAGGTGGGTCATGGCTGAGACGACGCTGTATACTCTCATCACCCCTGAGATAAGGGAGCTGCGGGCCAAGACCAAGGCCTTTATGGAGGAGAACATATACCCCAACGAGCCCGTATTTCGCCGTGGTGGTTCCGAAGCCGATGAGCTCATGAAGTCCCTCCGCCAGAAAGTGAAGCAGATGGGCATGTGGGCCCCCCATATGCCCAAGGAGGCCGGGGGCATGGGCATCGGCTTCCTGAAGTACGTGTTCATGAACGAGATCTTGGGCCGTAGCTTCTGGGCCCCCATCGCCTTTGGCTGTCAGGCCCCCGACTCAGGCAACGCCGAGATCCTATGGCTCTTCGGCACTGAGGAGCAAAAGGAACGCTGGCTTAAGCCCCTGGTGAACGGCGATATCTATTCCTGCTTCTCCATGACGGAGCCTCATACCCCCGGCTCGGACCCCACCATGCTTCAGACGCAGGCTGTTCGGGACGGGGACGAGTGGGTTATCAATGGCCGCAAGTGGTTCACATCGGGTGCTGGCAGGGCGGCCTTCGCCATCGTCATGGCCGTCACCGACCCCGACGCCCATCCCCACCGCCGGGCCACCATGATCATCGTGCCCACTGATACCCCTGGCTTCAAGATCGTGCGGTCCATCCCCGTGATGGGGGAGGAGCACAGCGAGCACTACGAAGTGGAGTACGACAACTGTCGCGTGCCCATCACCAACACCCTGGGCCAGCCTGGGGATGGGTTCCTCATCGCCCAGAAGCGGCTGGGGCCAGGTCGGATCCATCACTGCATGCGGTGGTTGGGCCAGTGCCAACGGGCCTTCGAGATGATGTGTCGACGGGCTCTCGACCGGCACGCCTTTGGCGGTCCCTTGGCCGATAAGCAGGCCATCCAGTGGATGATCGCCGAGTCGGCGGCCGAGATCCAGGCCTTTCGCCTCCTCACCATGCACGCCGCGGCCAAGATCGACCGCGGCGAGGACGCCCGGGTGGAGATCTCGCTCATCAAGTTCTTTGGGGCCGAGGTCCTGAACCGGGTGATAGACCGGGCGGTGCAGGTGCACGGGGCCCTGGGGGTGACTGAGGACACGCCCCTATCCATGATGTTCCGTCAGGCCCGTATGGGGCGCATTTACGATGGGCCCGACGAGGTGCACAAGATGGTGGTGGCCCGCCGCATCCTCAACACTTTCCGTCAGGGCCAGGTTTGGGAGTTCGAGTAGAGCGGTAGCGCCACCACATGCCCCCTGCCCAGGCCAAGGCTAGGGCCCCGAGGCCTCCGGATATGCCTGCAAGGGGCAAGGCCAGGGAGGAGGGCCTACCCTTGGGCTCCCGCTCCCCCGCCGCCATGGGACGGGTGGCGTTGACAAGAGTGGGGATGGGGCTTGCAGCGAGCCCGGGGGAGGATATGGGGCTTCCAGGGGTAGGCTGAGGGGCAGCTGAGCCTGGCCCCAGAGCTGGGCTCCTCCCCGCGGAAGTAGCCCCCGTCGGGCGTCGTAAGGCATCGGTGGTGGGGCGGGCAGATGCTCCAGAGCTGGACGATGGGCTCGCCTGGGGCGCGGTTGGTGATGTCTCATCTCCTCTCATAAGAGGTCCTGGCGAAGGGCTTAAAGGATGGTCATCCGTTGTGTCAGGAGGAGTCGTGATTGGCTCCGCGGGGATGGTTTCTTCTAAGACGATGGCATCGAAGTAGCCACGGGCTGGGGCTGCGGAGCGAGGCCGCATCATGAGACGCACCTTAGCGGTGCGGGCATCGAAGGGGGCTGTCACTGGTCCGGTAGTAAGGAAACGGAACTCGGGCCCATCTTCCACCGCCAGCTGCGAGTCGTTGGAAGCGATGGCAGTGCCCGAGCCGTCGTGGCTGGCGTACCAGGAGAGGCGCAGCCATAGGGCCTCCGTCTGGGGGTCGTTCTTAAGCACATACCCTGATAGCTGATATGTTTTGCCCCCCTCCACGGATACCACCTGGTAGGCCCACTTAGTGGAGGAGGTATCGCTGTATAGGGCCAGGCTGTACTGTCCATGGGCAGCTGGCCCTTTGGCCCGCTCCATCCTGCCCCCGTACTTCTGCCAGCCAAAGGGGGTGCCGTCGTCGCGGCCCAGCTCGAAGCTCCCGTTAGTCAGAGCAGCGAAGACCACCGGTTCCATCACGGGGCCGGAGGTGGGCGTAACTGCTATCGGCGGGAGGATTAGGTCGTCCCTGGGCAACTCCGGTGGTATGGGCCCTGGCGGGGGTGGCGCTGGCGGGGCGGGAGCAGGAGTGGGGGTAGGCGTTGGGGACGGCTGGGGACCGGGAGTAGGAATAGGCGTTGGGGTAGGGCTCGAAAGGCATGTCTCCCCTGCCTCTTGCACCTTCACTATCTCCAGGGATGTAGGCTGCTGATCTGTGGGCTCGATGACACCGTACCTGGCGGAGTGGGCCCCACAGGGTGCCAACGCCGGGGGTTGGGACTCCCAGCATCCCCCGTCCACATCCTTCCCCCGCGGCCTCTGTTCCGCCAGCTTCTGCCCCATCCCTCCTTCTAGGGAGAAGAACTGCACCAGGAACTGCACAGATGTAAGGCTACCGCCGAAACAGGCCCTTACGACGTATTTAGCGCCCTCCTCCACCGGGGCCACCTGAGTGGGCGACTGGCCCTGCGCCACCTGCTGCCATAAGAGGCCCAGAAGAGGGAATATCGCCAAGAAAAAGAGGGCCCTCATATGAGCTCCTCAGCTAATGATGGGTTACCTGATTATATGTAGACAGGTCACGTTATGTGTCAAGAGGGAGCAGCGCTTAATCGCCCTCTATATGCTCGAAGCGGCGCCAGACGACGATGATCTCCCGATGCCAATGGGCGCGGTGGGCAGGGGGAAGCTTTGGGTGATGGCGTGCAGGCAGCAGGGACCTGGGAGTCGTTATGGACCGCAGGGCCCATCGAGCGAGGGAGCGGACAAGGATGGCGGCCGCCCAGTGGCCCAGGGCCCCCAAGGCCAGATAAGCGATGCCCTTAGCCACCAGACGGGCGAGGGGGGACGCTTGGGGGCGGGAGGGCAAGCCCGCTCGGGCCCTCACTGGCAGGGGGCGCACCTTCACCGGGGCGCCACAGCGGTAGCAATAGTTGTCCTCCGGGGTGCAGATGGCCTGGCAAAGGGGGCAGAGCATGGTCCCAACTCCTCACATTTACGCCGTCACGACCCTCTCGATCTCCGGGGTGAGGTCCAGGCCGGGGATGGGGCGGCCATGGGCGTCCACCACTTGCTTTCGGCGGATGGCCACCCGGCCATCGGCCAGGGCCCGCAATGTCTCCACTACCATGGGAAGTTCGCGGGCCACCCCGTGGCGTCTTATCTCCTGGAAAAGGCGGTTGTCCTCCCCTTCGACTCGGCGTAGCTCTAGCACCGAGCGTCCCTCCACCTCCTGCCAGAGGGGGTCAAAGGAGGGGCCGCGGAGGGGGTAAAGGCAATACGCTACTGGCGGGCCTCGGTCCACCTCCGGGGTGGCCAAATGCATGGTCACCCCAGAGCGTTCGGCCTTCACTGCTATGAGCTGCCAGATGACCTCTTGCCATACCCCCACAGGACCCCCTGGGGGAGCAGGATGAAGGTTCAGTAGGTCGTAACGTTGGCACATGATGTCGCTGGCGATGAGCATATAGCCGGCCAACACCCCTACATCGAAGGGGTAGGGCTCCAGCAGGCGCATCACCACCTCATCGTATTCGCGACGCCAGGGGGGCAGGGGCTCGCCTTGCCGCACAGGTGGCAGGCCCCTCTCCTTACGGAAGCGGCGATATGAATAGCACACCAGAGGGATGCCATAGGAGCGTACCAGCTCCAGGAATCGGTCTGTGTTGGGGTCCTCGCCGGGCTCCCGGTTGCAGAAGACCACCTCGATGTGGGCGCGCAGGCGCCCCGTGCTGATGGCCTCCTGCACGGCGCGCAGGAGCTTGGGGGAGGTCTGGCCACGGGCGGTGGAGAACCATCCTAGACGCAACATGGCTCACCCTCTGAGCGGGGGCCAGCCAAGGGCCCTTCTCAGGGCAGCCCAACGGCTGACTAGATGGACCATAGGGGTGGACGGACGCGCTATAAGCCGGGCATCCTTCAGCGCTTCCAAGAAGGACTCAGGGCCATCGAAGTGGGGCAGCTCAACCATGGAGCGGCCCACCTCCCATGGGGAATGGGCATCGCTCACCGATACCCCTGGCAGCCCATGGGCCTCAGCGAAGCGCTGAGCGGCCTTGTTGTCAGCTGCCATTATGGTGCGCGCGTTAAACACCTCTATCAAGTCTACATAAGGGAGGATGCGCTCGAGCCCCTCTTGGCCAACCCCTTTGCGGAAGCGGTCGAAGGGGTGGGGTACCATCACCAGGCCCCCTTGCTCCTTGATGCGGCGTACTGTCTCCTCCAGCGTGAGCCCGGGGGGCACCTCCTCCTGGAGGAACAGGCCGATAACCTCGCCCTCTTGCGTCCTGATCTCCTCGCCCACGATGACCTTGAAGGGGCAAAGGCGCTCCATGAGGCGGGCACCGGCTAGGGTATTGTGGTCGGTGATGGCCACGCAGTCGATGCCTCGGTCCAGGCAGGCAGAGACGAAGCGGCCAGGGGAGGAGAGGGCATCGGGCGAATAGTAGGTGTGAGTATGGAGGTCGGCGCGCAGAAGCTTGGCCTTCATCTCGGCGTCCTAGTCGCCCCAATCCTCTTGGGGAAGGGTCGCACCCTCTCCAGTATACAGCCCCAGCTCCTCCCGCAGGCGGGTGATGCGTAGCTCGGCAGCGTTCAGCATCTCCTGGCAGCGGCGGGCCAGACGCATCCCTTCCTCGTAAAGGCCCAGAGCCTCCTCCAAACCTAGGCCCCCTGCCTCCAGGCGGGCCACCACCTCCTCCAAGCGGTGGTAAAGCTCCTCAAAGGAAGGCTCCTCAGAAGCCATACTGCTGGGATACCTCCGCTGGGAAGCACCCATCGACCACGAAGACGTCCAGGGCATCGCCAGGGGCCACGTGGGCCACAGAGGTGACCACCTTGTCACCCCGCTTCTGCACGATGGCGTAGCCCCGCGCCAGGACGGCCCGCGGGTTCAAGGCATCCAGCTGGGCCCGAAGGCCGTCCAGCCTTTGGCGAAGCCTCTGCATCTGGAGCTGGCTCAGCTCGGCCAGGCGGTGCCAGAGGCCGGCGAGTCGCTGCTCCCACGCCGCCACGCTGGGGGCATGAGCCTGTAGCCTGGCCAGGGTGTGGCGCAGCTCTCGCCGCCTCCCATCCAATAGCTGGCCCAGGGCTGTGTCCAGCGTCTGCATGTGGGTATGGATCAGGCGCGCCATCTGCGTAGCATCGGGCACCGCCAGCTCGGCTGCTGCCGAAGGTGTGGGGGCGCGTTGGTCAGCCACCAGGTCGGCGATGGTGATGTCCGGTTCGTGCCCCACACCGGCGATGACAGGGACGCGGCTGGCGAAGATGGCCCTGGCCACCGCTTCCTCGTTGAAGGGCCACAGCTCCTCCCAGGAGCCGCCACCGCGGGCCACGATGATGACATCCACCCCCTCCTCGTTGAGCCGGCGAATGGCGGCCACGATGCCAGCAACCGCCTCTGCCCCTTGCACTGGCGTGGGGGCCAACACCACCTCCGCCAGAGGCCAGCGCCGCCCGATGACGTTACATATGTCGTGGAAAACGGCGCCCACAGGGGAGGTGGCTACTCCAATGCGCTGGGGAAAGGGAGGCAATGGCCGCTTGCGGGCCACATCGAAGAGCCCCTCCTCCTCCAGCTTCTTGCGCACCCGCTCGAACTCTGCCCGAAAGATGCCCACCCCCGCCGCCTCGATGAAGTCGACATAGAACTGCAGGTCTCCCCGGGCTATGAAGTAGTCCACCCTTCCGTGGGCTAGGACGTGGTGGCCGTTCTCCAGCGTCGCCGCCCGCCAACGCCCGCCGAACATGACGCACCGCACCTGGGCCTGATGGTCCTTGATGGTGAAGTAAAGGTGGCCGCCGTGGCCGAGGCGGATGTTGGAGACCTCCCCTTCCAGCCACAGGTCGCTTAGGCGGGTCTCAGCCCTGATGGCCTCTTGCACCGTCTGCGCCAACTGGGAGACAGACCAGACCTCTAACACGTCAGCTTACCCGTTCCAAGTAAGCGCCGGTGCGGGTATCCACCTTCACCCGGTCGCCTGTGCTGACGAAGAGGGGCACCTGCACCACTAGCCCCGTCTCCAGTTTGGCGGGCTTGGTGCCTCCCTGAGCAGTATCGCCCTTGACCCAGGGCTCCGTCTCCACCACCGCTAGCTCCACCGCTGCCGGCAGCTCCACTCCCACTACCTGTTCCTCATAGAGCAGGAGCTCGCAGGGGGTGTTCTCGGTGAGGTAGTAGATGGCATCCCCCAGGACCTCCGAACTCACAGGGAACTGTTCGTAGGTCTCCGTGTTCATAAAGTAGTGGATGTCGCCCTCCCGGTAGAGGTATTGGGCGGGCTGTTTGACCACGCGTGCCAAGGGGAAGCGGGTGCCGGCCTGGACGGTGCGCTCGATGATGTGCCCCCCTCGGATGTCCTTGAGCTTCAGGCGCACCTGGGCCGTCCCCCTCCCCAGCTTCAGGTGGTGGAAGTCTAGCACTCGGTAGATGGTGCCGTCTAGCTCGATGGCGATCCCACGCTTTAGGTCGCCCGTATCGATCATGGCTCACCTCCTGACCGCCACAGTCATAGACCTTCGGCCCCCATCAGCCTTCTTGCAGCGATATGGGCCCGGGGCGTGTCGCCCCGCTTGGGCCCCCTTATATCTGCAGCACCTTGGGTGCTTTGGATAGCACCCGTACCTTGCCATCCTCCACCACCACCGTGTCTTCGATGCGCACGCCGCCCCACCCCGGTATATAGATGCCTGGCTCGATGGTGACCACCATGCCCGGGCGCAGGACGTCCTGAGAACGGGGCGCCAGGCGTGGGGCCTCGTGCACCAGTAGGCCGACGCCATGGCCCAGGCCATGCCCGAACCGCTCCCCGTATCCGGCCTCAGCGATGACCCGGTGGGCCAGCATATGGGCCTCCTCGCCCGTCATACCAGGCCGCACCAGCTCCTCGGCTGTCAGCTGGGCCGTCAACACGATGTCATAGATCTGTTGCAGACGGCCATCGGGGCGCCCCAGGACGATGGTGCGGGTAAGGTCGGAGCAGTAACCATCTACCCGTACACCCATGTCGATGACGATGGGCTCGCCCTCCCCAATGGGGCGGGGGCGGGGCTGGGCATGGGGTAAGGCCGCCCACTCCCCGGCGGCCACGATGGTGGGGAAGGCGAGGCCTTCCGCCCCCCGCTCGCGGGCGTATTTCTCTATCTCCCAGGCCACCTGGGTCTCCGTCCACCCTGGCTCGATGCGGCAGGCCACGGCTGTGAAGGCCTCGTCAGCCAAGGCCACCGCCCGCTCGATGGCTGCCAGCTCTTCTGGATCCTTGATTGCCCTCATCTCCTCCACTAGCGGCGGTGCAGGCACCAGCTGGGGCCTTTGATGCGACGGCATAGCGGCCACCGCCTTCTGGATGGCTTCCAAGGTGGCCACGGTCATGCCTTGGGGCTCATAGCCTATACGTTTACCGGCAAGACCCGCCTCTTGCACCAGATCTGCCCACCAATCCCCTATCTGGCCCTTGGCAGGGAAAAGGACGAAATGGGGGGCCTCCTTCTGGGCCTGCTCGTAGTATCGGAAGTCCACGGCGATGAACGCCACCTCTTGGCCCACTAGGAGCCAGCCCACAGAGCCGGTAAAGCCCGAGAGATAACGCCGATTGGCCCCATAAGTCTTGAAGATATCCTCCACAGGGCTCCCCACTAGGAGAGCATCCAGCCCCTCCTCTGCCATACGCACCCGCAGGCGTTGCAACCTCTCCTTCATGGTCGCCCCTCGTCGCGCAGGGTAGATACCAGGGCCTCTAGAGCTGCCAGGTAGCCGCGCCAACCCAGGCCGGCCACCTGGCCCATGACCACATCGGCGATAACGGAGCGGCGGCGGAACCACTCCCGGGCGTGGATGTTGGACAGGTGCACCTCTACCGTGGGCTTCCCCACCGCTTCCAGGGCGTCCCGCAAGGCGTAAGAGTAGTGGGTAAGGGCGCCGGGGTTGATGATAATGCCGTCGGCTTGTGCTCCTTCCCTCTGGATGACGTCCACCAGTTCTCCCTCATGGTTGCTCTGGAAAAAGACCAGCTCCACCCCTAGCTGGTGGGCCTTCTGGCGCATCCGATCCTCCAGCTCGGCCAGGGTGAGGGTGCCGTAGTGCTGGGGCTGGCGTTGCCCCAGCAGGTTCAGGTTCGGGCCGTTGACCACCAGCAAGCGCACCGCCTCACCTCGCCCTATAGCCGCCCCACTAAAGAGCGCAGGAAGTCCCACGTGCGGGCCGTGGACTCATCGTCGGGCCCATCGCCGCCGGGGAATATAGAGGCTAGGAAGTCGGTCACACCTATGGATGCCAGGTGACGTAAGGCCCCTTCCACCTCTGCCTCTTGGCCTATTATGGCCACGTCCTGAGGCGCCGCAGCGCCCTCCAGGTCCAGCATGCGGCGGTAGCTAGGGAGCTGGCCGTAGAGCTGGAAGATGCGGGCTGCCCTCTCCCGCGCCGCTTCCTTGTTGGTGGTGAGGGCGATGGGCAGTCCTACTACGATCCGCGGGTCTGCACGCCCGGCTTCCTCCGCGGCCCTGCGGATGCCCGGGATAACGTGCTGCTCCAGGGCACGGGGGCCGGTCATCCACGTGATAGTGCCGTCGGCCAGTTCGCCTGCCACCTTGAGCATGAGGGGGCCCAGGGCAGAGATAAGAACTGGGGGCGCGTCCTTAGGCATTTGCAAGGAGACGTTCACTCTAAAGAAGCGGCCTTGGAACTGGGCCTGTCCTTGCGTCAAGAGGGACCGTAGCACCGTCAGGTATTCTCGCATGTAAAGGGCGGCGCGGGCATAGCTTAAGCCCCACATCTCCTCCACCACCATGCGGTGGGAGGGCCCGATGCCCAGCCGCAGCCGGCCGCCGGTGGCAGCGTTGACGGTGGCCGCTTGCTGGGCCAGGAATATGGGATGACGCAAGTAGACTGGGATGACTGCCGTGCCCAGCTCGATCTGCTGGGTCCGAGGCCCAGCCAGGGCCAATATGGTGAGGACCTCTGGGCCCATGACCTGAGCGAACCAGACCCCCTGAAAGCCATCCTGCTCCGCCTGGACAATGCGCTCTACCGTGGCCCATGGGTCACGGCTGGGGAACTGAAAGAGACCGATGCGCATCTCTACCTCCTGCGTTTCATGGGTCATGCTACGGAAGGGGGAGGGGGAGTGTCAACGTGTCGCCTTGCCCCTACAGGTTGGGCTTCTTCACAATTATACCCATGGAGGTCAAGGCTCCCTCTCCCACCCTGGGCCTCGGCTGGCGGGCCTTATTGGTGGGGTTGGCGGGTGGCTTCATTAGCGGGCTGGCGGGCATCGGGGGTGGGATCGTCCTGGTGCCGGCCCTGGTGTACCTGCTGGGGTTTGGACAACACCGGGCTCACGTCAACTCCTTGGCCATCATCGTGTTGGTGGCCTCATCGGCCCTCGTCCGGTATGGCATCGCTGGGCAGGTGGCCTGGGCGCTGGTGCCTCCCATGGCCCTAGGCGGAGCTGTTGGGGGCTTCCTGGGGGCTCGCCTCATGGCTAGGCTCTCGGAGCGGGCTCTGCGCCTCTTCTTCGGCCTGGCCATGTTGGCCGTGGCGGGGGTTATGCTGACGAGGTGATGGAGATGGGCCAGTGGTGGATGGAAGTGCTCATAGGGATAGGGGCTGGCCTCTTCAGCGGGCTCTTAGGAATAGGAGGGGGATTTATCGTGGTTCCGGCCATGGCGCTGCTGTTGGGGGTCGACCAGCAGACGGCTCAGGGAACCGCCTTGGCCATCATCGCGGTCATCGCCCTGGCGGGCACTTTAAACAACCTGAGGGCCGGCCTGGTGAGCCTGCGGGGGATCTGGTGGGTGGCCCTACCGGCCATGGCCGCCTCCGCAGCTGGCGCCACGGTGGCCAATCTCCTGCCGGAAGACGTGCTTAGGCGCATCTTCGGGGCGCTGGTAGCCACAGTAGCTCTCTATATGCTCCACTCTGCCTTGAGTGGGGTTATCTATCCTTCTCGCGGACGATGAATCTGGTGGTAGAAGGCCTCCAGGTAGCGACGCCGCTGGTGTTCCTGGGTGACGTGCATGTAGATCTGGGTGCTGGTGGGGCTGGTATGCCCCAACAGCTCCTGAACCACCCGCAGGTCGGCCCCTCCGTCCAGCATGTGGGTGGCAAAGGTGTGGCGCAGCAGGTGGGGCCAGACGCGACGGTCGATGCCTGCCCTTTGGGCGTAACGGCGGACGATGGCTTGGACGGAGCGGGCAGAGAGGCGTTGTCCATCCCTCATGTTGAGAAACAGGGCCTGCTGGTAGGGCTGGCGCAGGAGGGCCGGGCGCCCATCCCTCAAGTAGCGGCGGAGGGCTTGCACCGCTGGCCGCCCCATAAGGACGAGCCTCTCCTTGCCGCCTTTGCCCCGCACGCGGGCTATCCCCTCTAAAAGGTCTACATCGCCCACGTCCAGTCCGGTAACCTCGCTCACCCGAAGGCCGCAGGCGTAGAGAAGCTCCAGGAGGGCGCGGTCGCGCAGCTCACCGGGGCTTGCGCCGGAGGCGGCTTCGATGAGGGCGGTCACCTGCTCCGGCGAGAGATAGGCTGGGAGGCGTCGGGGCCTCTTGGGTCCGCGCACGCCTGAGAGGGGGTCGTGCTCCAGGTGCCCTTCCTGCACCAGGAAGCGCAGGAAAGTGCGAATGGTGCTCACCTTGCGCGCGATGCTGGCTGGGGCCACCCCGTCTTGTGAGAGCCGTGCTAGGTAATGGCGAAAGGCCTGGCGGGAGAGGGTCTGCAGGGAGAGGGCTTCCTCCTGTAGGAACTGGAGGAAGTGGGAGAGGTCGGAGAGGTAGTTGCGGATGGTATAGGGGGAGAGGTTTCGCCCCTGCAAGTGTTGGCGGTAGGAGTCCAGCAGGGAGTCCATAAAAGGCCTCAGGAGGTGGGTTCGGCGAGGGCCTGGGGCTCCCCCTGCCAGTGGCACTGGGTGCAGCGGGCCCCCTGGCTGCCATGGGCCAGGAGGAGCCCACCACAGGCGGGGCAAGGCTCGGGCAGGGGGCGGTGTCTCACGGTGTAATCGCATTCTGGATAACGGGAGCAGCCGTAGAAGGGACGGCGACGCTGGTCGCGCCGCTCCACCAGCTCCCCACCACACTTAGGGCAGGAGGCGCCGGTACCCAGGGGGCGGCGACCCCGGCATTGGGGGAAGCGGGAGCAGGCCAGGAAGCGGCCGTAACGCCCTTCCCTGACCACCATGGGGGAGTCACACTCGGGGCAACGGTAGTCGGATAAGGGCCTCTCCTCCCCTTCTATGGGGCGGGAGAAGCGGCACTGCGGGAAGGTGGAGCAGGAGAGGAAGCGGCCTCGCCGCCCCCAGCGCACCACTAAGGCACTCCCGCATTGAGGGCAGCTCTCGTCGGTGACCTGCATGGCCTTGGGCGCTGCCTCCGCCCGTTGCAATGCCGCCTGCAGGGGCACATAGAAGCCTTGCACCACCGGCTGCCACGGCCGCTCGCCGCGGGCGATCTCATCCAGCCGATCCTCCATCTCGGCGGTAAACTCCACGTCCACGAACTGGGGAAAGTATTGCACCAGCATGTCGGCCACCACCATGCCCAGCTCCGTGGGGCGCAAGTAGCGGCCCTCGCGAACGACATAGCCCCTCTCCAGCAGGGTGGCGATAATGGTGGCATAGGTGCTGGGGCGACCGATCCCCTTCTCCTCCAAGGCCTTGATTAGCGCTGCCTCGGTATAACGACGCGGGGGCTCGGTGAAATGCTGACGAGGCTCGAGGCCCAGCAACGCCAGCACGTCGCCTGGGGCCAGTGGGGGCAGCTCCAGGCTCTCTTCATCCTCTTCCTCCTCATCAGAGCCCTCGCTGTAAAGCTGGCGATAGCCCGGGAAGACGAGGACGGAGCTGGAGGCCCTCAGTAGCAACCCCCTCTCGCCTGGTGCCTCGGCTGCGATGTCCGCTGACCGCACCTCGCTGCGGGCGTCGGCCATCTGGCAGGCCACTGTCCGCTGCCAGATAAGGCGATAGAGCTGGAACTGGTCATCGGTCAGGTAGGGGCGGATGGATTCAGGTTCGCGGAAGATGGATGTGGGCCTTATGGCCTCATGGGCCTCCTGGGCGTTCTTGACCTTGGTCTTATACTGGCGAGGGCTTGTCGGTAGGAACTCCTTACCGAACCGCTGGAGAATGAAGCGGCGGGCCTCCTCTACGGCCACCTGGGCCAGGTGGGTGGAGTCGGTGCGCATGTAGGTGATGAGGCCTATCTCGCCTTGGTCGCCTAGAGGGATCCCTTCATATAGTTGCTGGGCGATGGCCATGGTCTTCTGGGCACTGAACCCCAGCCGACGGGCTGCCTCCTGCTGAAGGGTGCTGGTGATGAAGGGTGGAGGGGGCCGGCGGGGCTGCACCCGTTTGTCAAATTTGGTCACCAGGTAGGTGGCGGAGGACAGGAGCGACACCAGGCGCTGGGCCTCCGCCTCATTGGGGATCTCTAGCTTGCCCTTGTCGTCGATGTACCCAACCAGGCGGGCACGGAAGGAGGCATCGTCCTTGGCCAGGATAGCGTCGATGGTCCAGTATTCTTGGGGGGAGAAGCCCTGGATCTCCCGCTCCCTCTCCACCAAAAGGCGGAGGGCTACCGATTGCACCCTCCCGGCGGACAGACCGCCCCGCACCTTCCGCCATAGGAAGGGGCTCAGAAGGTAGCCCAGCAGACGGTCGAGGATGCGGCGCGCCTGCTGGGCCTCCACCAGGTGCATATCGATGTCCCGCGGGTGACGAAAGGCGTCCTGGATGGCCTGGGAGGTGATCTCGTGGAAGACCACCCTCTTATATGGCCGCCGGGCTAGGTCGGCGGCTTGCAAAAGGTGCCAAGCGATGGCCTCCCCCTCGCGGTCGGGGTCCGTAGCCAGGTAGATGGTGCGGGCCCGTTGGGCGGCCTCCTTTATGCGGCGGAGGGCTTTCTCCTTCTCCTTGATGAGGACGTAGGTGGGCAGGAAGCCTTTCCCCACATCCACGCCTAGGCCGCGCTTGGGGAGGTCGCGCACATGGCCGAGAGAGGGTAAGACCTCGTAACCCCGCCCCAAGATGTTGGCAAGGGTGCGGGCCTTGGCCGGGGACTCCACCACCACGAGGTCGTGCCCATCGCCGTCGGCCTTGCTTTGGCCGTCAGGGCGCGTGGGGAGCGCGCACATAGGTCATAGCACCTACCTGTTGCACCAGGCCTTTCAATTCTAGGATAGCCAATGTGCTGCTAACGGTTGCTACGGGCAACCCGGAGAGGTGGCACACCTCGTCCACATGGCGGGGCTCATGAGTCAGGAGCTGTAATAGCTGGCCTTCCACCCCCTCTAAGGGGGGCTGTGGGCGCGGCCCCTGGCGGAGAGGGGCCTGAAGGGCGGTGACGGCACTCACATTGAGCTCCTCCAGGATGTCCTCGGCCTGTTGCACTAGCTTGGCCCCCTGTTGTATGAGCCAGTGGGGTCCCCGGCTCTGGGGAGAGTAAATGGGGCCAGGGACAGCGAAGACGTCCCGGCCCTGTTCCACCGCCCATTTGGCGGTGATGAGGGCGCCGCTATCGATATCGCCTTCCACCACCAACACCCCCAGGCTGAGGCCGGACATGATGCGGTTGCGCCGGAAGAAGTACTCGCTGCGGGGCTGGGTGCCCAGAGGGTAATCGCTCACCAGGGCCCCTCTTTCCAAGATGCGCCGGGCCAGGTCCACATGTTCTGGGGGGTATACCAGGTCCAGGCCACAGGCCAAGACAGCCACCGTAGTGCCACCGGCCTCTAGGGCAGCGGTGTGGGCGGCTGCATCGATGCCTCGGGCCAGGCCGCTGACGACTGTTATGCCGGCCTGCGCCAGAGCAAGGGATAGCTGGGTGGCCACCTGGCGGCCATAAGCCGTGGGGCGTCGCGTCCCCACCACAGCCACCGCCACCCCTTTGAGAGCGGCGGGATGGCCACGCACGTAGAGGACGGGCGGAGGGTCGCTTATCTCCCGCAGTAGGGGCGGGTAGTCGGGGTGGCGCCAGGTGAGGGCGGTGACGCCCAAGCGAGTCAGCCTCTCCATCTCCCTCTCGGGAGAGATGGTAGGGCGCTTTTGCATCACTTGGGCCACGGTGCGGGCATCCAGCCCCGCTGCCCGCAGCTCGCTGGCATCGGCCCGCCATGCCTGGGCGAGGCTGCCGAAGTATCCCTCGAGCATCTGGATACGGGCGCGGCCGATGCCCGGGATGCGGCTGAAGGCTACCCAGAAAGATGTCTCCTCCATGGCCTGAAGCCAGATTGTAGCATGGGTAACGAGTCAGGCAAGGTCACATCTGGGAGGGGCCTCTGGTTCGGGTTATCCGCACCCTGCGAATACGCCTTCCCGTCACCGACAGCACCCTGAGGAGGAGGCCGTCCACCTCCACCTGGTCCCCCGTGACGGGCATGCGGCCCAGCCGGTGGTATATGAAGCCCCCCACCGTCTCGAACTCATCCCCCTCCAGCTGCACGCCGAAGAGCTCCTCCAGCACCTCCGTGCTGACGCGAGCGTCCACCACGGCCTCGTCCTCGCTAAGACGCTGGACGGGCTCCTCCTCCACATCGAACTCGTCCACGATTTCCCCCACGATCTCCTCCAACAAGTCCTCCAGGGTCACCAGGCCTGCCGTGCCCCCATACTCGTCCACTACTATGGCGATGGAGAGGCGATGTTTTTGCATCTCCGTGAGCAGCTCCAGGACGCGCTTGGTCTCGGGGACGAAGTAAGCGGGCCGAGCCACATCTCGCACCTTTACGGGCCCTGCCTTGTCCACCAGGAGGCGGAGGACTTCCCGGGCATGGACCATCCCTATGATGTTGTCGATGGTCTCCTTGTAGACGGGGATGCGGCTGAAGCCGCGGCGGACGATGGTCTCGGCCACCTCTTGCAGATCGGCCTCGGCGTCCACCGCCACGATGTCGATGCGGGGCACCATCACCTCTCGCACTGTGGTGGTCCCCAACTCCATCACCGCCCTGATCATGGCCGCTTGGGCGGTGGAAGGGGTGACCCCCAAGAGGTGGGAGACAGCATCTACTAATGAGGGGGAGCCCTTACCGTCTGGGAGGAGGGAGTGGGACAGGAACTGGGCTAGGGTGGCCCATGCCCTCCACGCTGCTCCTTCCTTGGGCAAAACACGGCCCCACGCCATGGCCAGCAGAGAGCCCCCTCCCCACGCGGCCAGGGCCAGGACGCTGCCTAGGGGCCATGCCCAAAGGCCGTGCCATCGCGTCGTGAGCCAAAGGGCAGAGGCAGCAGCCATGATGGCCGTGGCCGCCCGCACCAGGTCGGCGTAGGTGGGGCAGCCCCTTGGCCCCAGGCCCCGCCCATGGTGCAGTAGCGGCACCATGGGCGGAGTTACCATGCCTGTCAGGAGGAGGGAGAGGAAGAGAAAGGACAGAGCAAGCCAGCTACTGCCGTCCACCGCCGTCCCCGGCGCCCCTACGGGTCAAAGGGCGCGCCGGCACCCCCACCACCGTGGCCCCTGCAGGCACGTCCCTCACCACCACCGAGCCTGCCCCCGTTATGGCTCCCTCGCCCACCCGCACTGGCGCCACTAGCATGGTGCCGCTGCCGATGAAGGCCCTATCCTCGATGACCGTCTGATGCTTCTGGTGCCCATCGAAGTTGCAGGTGACGGTTCCGGCCCCTATGTTGACGCCTTCCCCCACTTGGGCGTCGCCCACATAGCTGAAGTGGTTCACCTGAGTCCCCTTGCCGAGGTGGGAGTTCTTGACCTCTGCGTAGTTGCCCACCCGCACCCCGTCCTCGAGATGTGAGCCATGGCGGATGTGGGCGAAGGGCCCCACCTGCACCTCCTGGCCCAACACCGCCCCTTCTACCACCGAGGCCACCACTCGGCACCCATCGCCGATGATGGAATCGACGATGATGGTGTTAGGCCCCAGGTGGCAGCCCCGGCCCACCACGGTGTGGCCAGTCACCACCGTGTTGGCATATATGACTGTGTCTGGGCCTAATTGCACCTCGGGGCCTATGGACACAGTGAGAGGGTCCTCCACCGCCACCCCCATTTCCTGTAGCTGGGCCCATGTCTCCAGTCGCTGGTGGAGGATCTGGCGCCAGCGCCGTTCTAAGGCTCTTAGCTTGGCCTGTGGATCCACACGCCCTCGCACCATCTCGCTACAACTCCCTACCGGTTCCTGGGCGGGCGCCTTCATCCTATCTGGGCTCGGAGATAGGTGTCAAGTCTAGGGGGCAGGGAGGGGGCATGATATAATCCGCATCGGATGGGCCCGTTGGAGATACGTGAGTCGTTCTTGGCCTTTTTTGAGGCGCGCGGGCACCGGCGCGTCCCCAGTGCCCCGTTGGTTCCCATTGGCGATCCAACGCTCCTTTTCACCAGCGCCGGCATGGTCCAGTTCAAGCCCTACTTCACAGGCCAGGCCCCTCCTCCGCATCCCCGCCTTACCAGCGTGCAGAAGTGCTTCCGAACCACCGACATCGACTCAGTGGGCGATGCCTCCCACCTCACCTTCTTTGAGATGCTAGGCAATTTCTCCATCGGCGACTACTTTAAGGCGGAGGCCATCGCTTGGGCCTGGGAATACGTCACTCAGGTGTTGGGGCTGGACAAGGAACGGCTGTGGGCGGCTGTGTACACAGATGATGACGAGGCCTTTCAGCTATGGCAGCAGATGGGGTTGCCTTCGGAACGCATAAGGCGGTACGGCGAGGAGCACAACTTCTGGTACTCGGGGCCCGTGGGGCCGTGTGGCCCCTGCTCCGAGATCCACTATGACTTCGGCCCCCAGTTCGGCTGCGGGCCCCACTGTGAGCCCGCCCACGACTGCCCCCGTTTCCTGGAGATCTGGAACCTGGTGTTTATGACCTACTTTCGCCATCCCGATGGTTCCCTTACCCCTCTACCCCGCCGCAACATCGATACGGGGGCGGGCCTCGAGCGTCTCTCTGCTGTCGTCCTCTTCCAAGGGGAAGGGTGGGATCGGGGGCGTCTGGCCACCGTGTACGATACTGAGCTTTTTCTCCCCATTTTGCGGCGGGTACAGGACCTGAGCGGCCGCCCTTACGGACACCACCCCCGTTGGGATAGGGCCATGCGGGTGGTGGCGGAGCATGCCCGCGCCGTCACCTTTCTCATCGGCGACGAGCTGACCCCTGTGGTCCCCTCTAATGAAGAACGGGGCTATGTGGTGCGTCGGATCCTGCGTCGTGCTGTTTACTTCGGGCACCGTTACTTGGGGCTGGAGGAGCCCTTCCTCTCCCAGGTGGCGGAGGCGGTGATCCACCTGATGGGCACCGCCTACCCGGAGTTGGTACGTCAGAGGGAGTTCATCCTCCGCACCATCCACCAAGAGGAGGAAAGGTTCCGCGAGACCCTGCGTCGTGGGCTGGCCATGTTGGAGGAGCTGCTCCAAGGCATGGCGCCGGGAGACATCCTCGGGGCCCCGGAGGTCTTCCAGCTCCACGATACTTACGGGTTTCCTATGGAGCTCACGCGGGAGATCGCCGCCGAGAGGGGCATATCCCTGGACGAGGACGGGTTCCACCGCCTCATGGAGGAGCAGAGGGAGCGGGCCCGCGCCACATCCCCTGTAGGGTCGTATACAATCCCCGCGGTGACTGGCCCAATGGGGCAGGTGGAGAGGCAGCTCCAGGAGACCACCTTCCTGGGCTACGAGGCGTTGGAGGTGGAGGCAAAGGTGCTGCATGCCTTCAGCCAGGGGCGCCTGCGCCGTCGTCTGGCGGAGGGAGAGGAGGGGGCCATCATCCTGTCCCAGACCACCTTCTACGCTGAAGGGGGTGGCCAGGTGGGCGACGTGGGGGAGATCGTGAGCGCTGATGGCTCCGCTCGTTTCCGGGTGGTGGACACTAAGGCTATGGACCAAGGCCTCCTCCAGCACGAGGATGGCTGGTCGGCCCAGGCCCAAGGGCGAGTCATCCTCCACTGGGGCTATATGGAGAGAGGTGCCCTGGAGGAGGGGCAGACGGTGCTGGCACGCGTCGACCGTCGGCACCGGGAGGACGTTATGCGTAACCACACGGGCACCCATCTCCTGCATGCCGCCCTCCGCCACGTCCTAGGCCCCCATGTGCGACAGGCCGGCTCCCTGGTGGCGCCCGACCGCCTCCGATTCGACTTCACCCATCCCCAGGCCCTGACCGCCGAGGAGATAGCCCAGGTGGAGGCCCTGGTCAACGAGAAGATCCGCCAGAATCTGCCGGTGGAGACCCGCTATACCACGTTCCAACAGGCTATCCAAGAGGGGGCCCTGGCCTTCTTCGGTGAGAAATATGGGGAGCAGGTGCGGGTAGTGGAGATCAACTCCGTAGCCCCTAGGTTCAGCATGGAGCTCTGCGGTGGAACCCACTGCCGCCGCACAGGCGACATCGGCCTCCTGGTCATCGTGGACGAGATGTCGGTGGCTTCTGGCATCCGCCGCATCGAGGCCCTTACCGGCCGGGAGGCCGTCGCCCATGTGCGCCGCAGCTTGGACGAGCTGGAGGCCTTGGCCGCCCGTCTGGGCACCTCCCGCCACAACCTCAGCCATCGTATAGAGGCCCTTATGCAGGAGATGGACTCCTTACGCCGTCGCATAAGGGACCTTGAGCGGTCTCTGGCCTCGGGCCTCTCACCTCAGGCCCTGGTTCAGCAAGCGCGGGATGTGGAGGGAGTCCGTTTCCTGAGCGCTAAGGTAGAGGCCCCCAGCATGGACGCCCTTCGCTACTTAGGAGATGCTGTGCGCACCCAGTTGGGCTCAGGGGTGGCCGTCCTGGGGGCCATCATCGATGGCCGTCCGGCCTTCCTTGCCATCGTCACTCAGGACCTCACATCCAGAGTGCAGGCCGGGGAGCTGGTAAGAAGGGTGGCGGCGGTGGCCCAGGGAGGGGGAGGAGGACGCCCTGACCTAGGCCAGGGTGGAGGGCGTGATCCAGAGAAGCTAGATGAGGCCCTGGCCCAGGCCCCCGCCATCCTGCGGCGCATCCTGCGAGGGGAGAGCTGAGTTGCGCATCTTGGGCGTGGACATAGGTGAGAGACGCATCGGTGTGGCCATAGCAGACGACCGGGCCCTGGTGGCCATCCCCTTGGCCACTGTGCCTGCCCATCCCGACCCCGTGGAGGCCGTGGCACGCCTCGTCCACGAGCAGAAGGCCGACCTGCTAGTAGTGGGCCTGCCCATCTCTATGACGGGTGCCTTGGGGCCCCAGGGACAGCGGGTTATGGCCTTGGTGCAAGAGATCTCGGCCCGCATACCCATCCCGGTGGAGACGTGGGACGAGCGGCTGAGCACGGTGGAGGCCCAGCGCCGCCTAGGGCCCCGTCACCCCAAGGAGCGGCGGGACGCCCTGGCGGCAGCCATCGTCCTCCAGTCCTATCTAGACCACCTGCGCGGCCTGCGGAGGTGAGCCCTTGAGGGTATGGGGGCCGATGGTGGCCCTGGCCGCCCTGGCGCTAGTGGGCCTCGCTGCGTGGCAGGTGTACCTGAGCCCTCGCTCGTTGGGGGTCCTCCCACCCCCTAGGCAGGCGGGGAGCGTGCCTGCCATCCGGCACCTGTTGAAGGTGGAGGAAGGGGACGGGGTGGCGGACGTGGCCCGCAAGCTTAAGGAAGCAGGTATCATCGCCGATGAGGCCCAGTTCCGCACCCTAGCCGTTCTCCTGGGGTACCAAGGCCTCCTCCAGGCGGGGATCTACGAGCTCTCCCCGGGGATGTCCAGCCTGGAGGTGCTCCAGGCCATGCGTTATGGGCGGTTCGCCACCAGAAAGGTCACCGTGGTGGAGGGATGGCGCCTAGAGGAGATCGCACGGGCGGTGGAGGAGGCGGGCATCGCCTCTGCCGAGGCGTTCCTGGCAGCAGCAGTAGCTGGGCCCTATCAAGATCGGTTCCCCATGTTGCGGGGCCTGGACCCCTCCAGCCCTCTGGAGGGGTATCTCTTCCCCGCCACCTACCTATTCCCCGTAGGGACTGCCGTCGAGGACGTGGTGGGCACCATGTTGGGTGCTATGGCGCAGGTGCTCACTCCGGAGCTGCAGCAGGAGGCGGCGCGCAGAGGTCTTACCGTTCACCAGTTGCTCACCCTGGCCTCCATAGTGGAAAGGGAAACGTCTGTAGCCGAGGAGAGGCCCATAATCGCCCAGGTATTCCTGAGGCGGCTAGAGCTGGGCATCCCTCTGGAGGCTGATCCCACCGTCCAATATGCTGTGGCCCAGCTCCCGGGGAGCGTGGAGCGTTACGGCTACTGGAAGAGGTCCCTCACCCTGGAAGACTTAAGGGTCTCGTCCCCCTATAATACGTATCTGGTGGTTGGGCTACCCCCGGGGCCCATAGCCAGCCCTAGCCTGGACTCCATCTGGGCTGTCGTCAGGCCTTCTGAGACCGATTATCTGTTCTTTGTCGCCAGGCCCGATGGCACCCATGCCTTCGCTAGGACTTGGGATGAGCATGTGCGCAACGTCCAGCGCTATGGTCAGTGAGGAGGGAACGTGAAGCTAGTAGGCGTCATCGGGTATCCCCTAGGCCACAGCCTATCGCCCATCTTCCAGCAGGCGGCCTTCGATGCCTTGGGCCTGGAAGTGCGCTATGAACGGTGGGAGACGCCGCCCCATCGTCTCGGGGAGGTGGTAGCATCTTTACGCCTTCCTGACCGGCTGGGGGCCAATGTAACGGTCCCCCATAAGGAGGCCGTCATAGAGCTGCTGGACGAACTGGACCGCACAGCTCGGGAGGCTGGGGCGGTGAACACCATCGTCCACCGCGATGGCCGACTGGTGGGCTATAACACCGATGTGGCCGGCTTCCTGAGGGCCCTTCAAGAGGCCGGGTTCCAGGCCCAGGGCGCAAGGGCGCTGGTGCTAGGGGCTGGTGGAGGGGCAAGAGCCGTGGCCTTGGCCCTGGTCCAGCAACAGGCGGCCATGGTGGTGATTGCCAACCGCACATATCACCGGGCCTTCCGCCTGGCCGAGGCCCTTCGCCCTCTGGCCCGACGCACGGTGGTGCGCTCTATCCCCCTTACTTACTCAGCCCTCCAAGATGCCGGCCCCGTATGGGACCTCATCGTCAACTGTACCACCCTGGGCATGCCGGGCACACCAGAGGCCGATAAGTCGCCCCTGCCGCCAGAGCTCATCCCCGGGCAGGCTTTCGTGTTCGACCTGGTCTACGGTCCTCAGCCCACCCCCCTGGTGCGCATGGCGTGGGAGCGGGGGGCAAGGGCCGTGGATGGCCTGGCCATGCTGGTCTATCAGGGGGCTGAGTCCTTCGCCCTCTGGACGGGGCTGCAGCCCCCCCTGGAGGTGATGATGGAGGCCGCCCGCAGGGCCCTGGCCTCCGCCTCGCAAGGGGGTGGGTAAGGGATGGAGTGGGCGCTACTGGGCCTCAGCATCGTCTTCCTCTTCATCTCCTGGGTCATCGTTCAGGGGACGCGTGCCCAGCTGGCGTACCGACGGGCCATCGCCGCTGGCGACCTGGACGTCTTGCGCCAGGTGGTTCAGGAGGCCTTAGAGCAGTGGCGGACCATGAAGCGGCCCCGCGATGTACCGCCTCCTGTGTGGCGGGGAATACAAGGCATGGAGCTGGTATCCCTAGATACCGACCATATCCGGGTACGTCTGCTAGCCGAGGGGGAATTCCAGATGATAGATGGGGAGTGGCGGGAGGTGCGTAACCCTCTAGAGCAGGGGATGTCCCTCACCGCTAAGGCTTTAGAGATGCTCCTATACGACATCCCCAACGTACGCCTGCCCTGGGCACAGGTGGACATTTACACGCCCTACCGCGACCAGACCGGGCGACCTCAGTTGCGCTGCATCCTGAGCACGGCTGCCCACCGGGAGGCGGCCCGCCGGGTGGACTGGGACACCTGGACCCCCAAACAGATCGTTGACCACTTTGGAGGCCGTTACCGCCTGGGCCCCGAGGGCGAGCCCCTGGCCGTAGAGGCCCTGATGGCGGTTGGCGGGAGGTAGAGGATGACTTCCCTTCGCTTCCTCACGGCTGGCGAGTCCCATGGCCAGGGCCTGGTGGTCATCCTGGAGGGGATGCCTGCCGGGCTCCCCCTCACCTCTGATGACCTGGATGTCGATCTACGCCGCCGCCAGCTGGGGTATGGCCGCAGCCGACGTCAGGAACTGGAGCAGGACCACGCCGAGATCCTAGCTGGCGTCCGTCACGGGCGCACATTGGGGAGCCCCATATCGGTCCTCATCCGCAACCGGGTGTGGGAGGAGTGGCGGGATGTGATGCGGGTGGAGCCAGGGGCGGAGGTGGGCAAGCCCGTTACTAGGCTGCGTCCCGGCCACGCTGACCTGGTGGGGGCCATGAAGTATGGGTTCGACGATGTGCGCAACGTGTTGGAGCGGGCCTCGGCGCGGGAGACAGCGGCCCGGGTGGCCGTAGGGGCCATCTGCCGTCGGCTGCTGGCGGAGTTGGGTATCTCGGTCCACAGCCACACAGTGGCCATCGGCCCTGTCGTCGCTCCCGCCCGCGACGGCGAGCCCGATTGGGTAGCGGTGGAGGCCTCCCCTGTGCGCTGCGCTGACCCTGAGACTTCCCAGCGTATGGTGCAGGCCATAGAGGCTGCCAAGGAGGCAGGAGACACCCTAGGTGGGGTGTTCGAAGTGTGGGCTACGGGCGTGCCCATGGGCCTCGGCTCATATGTCCACTGGGACCGCAAGCTGGACGGACGTTTGGCCCAGGCCATCATGAGCATCAATGCCGTCAAGGGTGTGGAGATAGGGGGCGGGTTCGCCCTGGCCCACCTGCCAGGCTCCCAGGCCCACGACCTCATCCTTCCTCCTGATGACTGGGAGGGACAGCCGTGGCGGCGGGCCACCAATCGCGCTGGTGGCCTAGAGGGCGGCGTTACCAATGGCCAGCCCATCGTGGTGCGAGGGGCCATCAAGCCCATCGCTACCCTCCCTCGTCCCTTGCCTTCGGTAGACCTACGCACTGGCCAGACGGTGGAGGCCCATTACGAGCGTTCGGATATCTGCGTTGTGCCTGCGGCGGGGGTCATCGCTGAGGCCATGGTGTGCTTTGTCCTGGCCCAAGCGGTGTTGGAGAAGTTTGGAGGCGACTCTTTGGAGGAGGTTCAGCGTAACTATCGGGCCTATGTTCAGACCATAGGGCTCCGGGGCCATCGCGGAGGATGAAAAGGCCGGAACGCATCTTCCTTATTGGGTTTTCGGGCACTGGCAAGAGCTGTGTGGCCCATCTGGCCGCGCAGATGCTGGGCTGGGAGACCCTGGACACCGATGCCATGGTGGAAGAGGAGGCGGGACTGCCCATCCCCCAGATCTTCCGTCGCTGGGGCGAGGCCTGGTTCCGGGAAGCGGAGGCCAGGGCCTTAGGCCGTGCCGCAGCCCGTCGGAGGGTGGTGGTGGCCACAGGTGGCGGCATCGTCCTCCGGCCCCAGAACCGCCAGCTGATGGCCCGACAGGGGTTTGTGGTCTGTCTGGAGGCCCGCCCCCAGACCATCCTAGCCCGCCTGCAAGGAGGGGAGGCGCCTGAGCGCCCCCTCCTGCAGGGGAGGGATCCCCTGCGGCGCATCATGGCCCTCAAGGCCCGCCGACAGCACCTGTACGCTTTGGCTGACCACACCATCCACACCGACCGCCTATCGCCCGAGGAGGTGGCCAGGGAAGTAGTGCGCGCCTGGCGTCGTTTCTCGGCTGGTGTTGAGGGAGGAGGGGAGCGCCTTGCCCCCGAGGCCCTCTTCGCTGGCGCGGCGTGCGTGGTAAGCATATCCTCGGGCCCCTACCCAGTCTACGTGGGCTGGGACCTCCTGGACCGGCTGGGGGAGCTGGTGGCTGGCCTCGGGGGGCGCGTCTTCTTGGTGAGCGATGAGACGGTGTTCCGCCTTCACGGCCAGAGGGCCATAGCCTCCCTGGAAAGGGCGAACCTGCCGACAGTAGCCACCACTGTTCCTCCAGGCGAGGAGAGCAAGGACATGGCTATGGCTACTCGTCTCCTGGACTGGTTGGTGGCGCACCGGGCAGAGCGAGGGGATGTGATGGTGGCCTTGGGGGGTGGCATGGTCACCGACCTGGCGGGCTTCGTGGCCGCCATCTATGCCCGCGGCATGCCACTGGTGCATGCTCCCACCACCCTCCTGGCCATGGTAGACGCGGCCATCGGGGGCAAGGTGGCCGTCAACCACCCAAAGGCCAAGAACATGGTGGGGGCCTTCCATCATCCGGCGGTGGTGGTCTCCGACCTCTCTACCCTGACCACCTTATCTCCTCGCGAGGTAGCCACGGGCTGGGCAGAGACCATTAAGCACGGCCTCGTTGCTGACCCTGGGCTGCTGGACCTGCTGGAGGACCGGGCAGAGGCGCTGTTGGCCCTGGAGAAGGAGGCTATCACCGAGACGGTGGCCCGCTCTGCCGCTGTCAAGGCCATGGTGGTGGCCGAGGACGAGCGGGAGGAGTCGGGGCGGCGGGCCATCCTCAATTATGGTCATACCGTGGGCCATGCCCTGGAGGCGGCCACTGGCTATTCCCGCCTCTACCATGGGGAAGCCGTATCCGTAGGCATGATGGCTGCCGCCCATCTCGGCCTGCGCCTGGGCCTCACCCCTCCCCATCTTTTACATCGCCAACGGCGCCTCCTTGAGCGGTTCCGCCTCCCCACCAGTGTGGGGGGCGTGGCCAAGGAAGCCCTGTGGCAGGCGCTCGCCCTGGACAAGAAGGTGCAGCACGGGCGTTTGCGCTGGGTGCTCCTTAAGGACGTCGGCCGCCCCGTGGTCACCAGCGATGTGCCATTGCCCCTGGTAGAAGAGGCGCTAGACTCGGTGCTGAGCCCCTGAAAGCGGTAGCTGCGGTGGAGGGGAAGGCGGCCCTCAGGGCCATCGTCCGAGGCCGGGTCCAGGGCGTGGGGTTCCGCGACTTCGTTTGGCGTCGAGCCCGGTTCCTGGGGCTGGTGGGCTACGTGCGGAACCTCCCCGATGGCCGCTCGGTGGAGGTGGTGGCCGAGGGGCAGCGGGACGACCTGGAGCAGCTCCTGGAGTTCCTGCGCTCGGGCCCCCCGGCTGCCCGTGTAGAGCAGGTGGATGTGGAGTGGGGAGAGGCCACCGACCGCTTCCAGCGGTTCGTCATCCTGGCCTAGCTGGGCCGTCGCACGCGGATGCTCACCTCTTGGGCGTTCTCCGCTCCCTTGAGGGTGCTCACCATGCCCAAGATGGTGGAGGCTAGGATCTGGCGCACGAAGGGGGCCAGAGATAGGGGGCGGCCGTCCACCACCAGCTCCACCTCTGGGTCACGCTCCTCCTGGGACAATGCTTCCCCTCCTCACGCGCTTAGCTGTTGGGCGACGAAGCCTGGCTCAGTGCCCCACTCCTCCCCGTGGCTCCAGTCGAGCATAATCACCTCTATCTCCTCGCCAGGCTCCACGATGCGCTTTTGCGGCGGGATGAAGGTCACGCCGTTGGCCCGCGCCAGAGAGGTGAGGATGCCGGAGCCCTGGGGCCCGGTGAGGCGCGCATAATATCGCCCATCTCTCTTGGTGACGATACAACGGGCCAGGAAGACCCGGTCATCGGTGCGCGTGTCGATGCGCTCCTCGGCGATGGCCCGCACATGGGGACGTGACCAGTCCTTCTTACCCATCATCTTCATAAGGGCCGGCCGACCGAAGAGCTCGAAGACGAGGAGGGCGCTGACGGGGTTGCCAGGCAGACCGAGATGGGGCACTCGCCTCTCCTTGCGCCAGAACCAGCCGAAGGCCAGGGGCTTGCCAGGCTTCATGGCCACCGTCCAGAAGTCGATCTCGCCTTCCTCCGCTAGCACCTCCTTTACCACGTCGTAATAGCCGCGCGAGATGCCAGCGGAGGTCACCACCAAATCGGCGTCCATGGCGCGCTGGATCTTGGCCCGCAGGGCGGAGACGTTGTCCCGGGCGATGCCCAGCACCCGTGGGATGCCCCCATATCTGCGCACCAAGGCTGCCACCCCATAGGCGTTGCTGTCGTATACCTGGGTTGGGCCCTTGGAGCGCCCCGGGCGTACCACTTCATCGCCCGTGGAGATGATAGCTACCACCGGCCGTCTGATGACGCGGGCCCGGTCCCGCCCCAGGGCTGCCAGGACAGCTATTTCGGAGGCCCGGAGGATAGTGCCTGCCCTTAACACCACCTCACCCCGCCGGATGTCCTCGCCGGCCCGTCGCACGTTGGCCCCCGCTGCCACCTCCTTGAAGATACGTATATGGCCGCGGCGGAGGCGGCGGGCCCGAGAAGGGGCATCTCTGAAGGCCTCATCGGTATCCTCGAAGGGCACAACGGCATCGGCTCCAGGAGGGATGGGGGCCCCCGTCATGATGCGAACGGCCTCTTTCTCCCTCACCTCCCCTGGGAAGGAGTATCCCGCTGCCACCTCGCCTATCACCGTCAGCTGCACAGGACGGTCGGGCGCTGCCCCTATGGTATCTACGGCCCGCACAGCGTAGCCGTCCATAGCCGAGTTGTCGATGGGGGGGACATCTAGAGGAGAGATGACGTCCTCAGCTAGGACCTGGCCCAAGGCCTCTACGATGGGCCTCTCCTCCGCCTCTAGGGGCTCTACGCAGTCCAGGATGCGCTGGAGAGCCTCCTCAACGCTGATCATGGCCTTCTTAGGTGCTGAGCCTCACCACTAGGCAGGTGGTGGTGCGCTGCACGCCGTCCACCTGCTGTATGCCCTCCGTTACTGCCCTGCCCAACCTGTCCAGGTCATCGGCTTCCAGGAGGGCGATGACGTCGAAGGGGCCGGTGACGGCGTCCACCGAGATGACCCGTGCCTCGGCCAGGTTCAGCTTCTGCACCCCCTCCGCCACACTCCTGGCCTTGCCCACCGCTGCCTCGATGAGGACATAAGCACGCATGGCCATCGCTTCTCCTCCTTTTTGGGCCTGGCTATGGTCATCTTACCTCCTAGACATGGGCTGTCAAGCAGCGGCTCAGTTGACCTTAGGCGTGTGGATGGGGATAATGGCGCTGCGGCCGGTGCCATGTCCTCTCTGCGCGAGCTGGAGGAGATAGAGTCCCAGGCCCGCTCAGCGCTGCTGGCGGCTGAGGATGAGGCCCAGCTGGACGCTTGGTGGCAGGCCTTCTTGGGGCGTAAGGGCCGCTTGACGCAGGTGCTGCGGGGGCTAGCCTCTCTGCCGTTGGAGGAGCGACGCCTGCTGGGATCCCACGCTAACCGCCTCAAAGAGGAGTTGCAAGCGGCCTATCAAGAACGGCGGCAGCGCTTGCAGGAGGAGTCGCTGGCCCGCGCCCTGGCCGCCAGCCGGGTGGACGTCAGCCTGCCAGGCCGGCCCCTGCCCGTGGGGCGTTTGCACCCCATCACCCAGACCCTGAGGGATGTGCTGGATTGCTTCCGCTCCCTAGGCTTCCAGGTGGTGGAGGGGCCGGAGGTGGAGTGGGATTACTACAACTTCGAGGCCCTCCTCATTCCCAAGGACCACCCGGCACGGGACCTGTGGGCTACCCTGTGGATAGACTATCGGCGCAATGGCGAGATGCCTATGCTCTTGCGCACCCATACTAGCCCCAATCAGATACGGTATATGGAGACCCACTCGCCCCCCATCCGCATCGTCTCCCCCGGCAAGTGTTATCGGTATGAGGCCACCGACCCCACCCACGAATGGATGCTCACCCAGGTGGAGGTGCTGGCCGTGGACGAGGGCCTGGGCATGGCCGACCTGAAGGGCACTCTGGCCGAGTTCGCACGCCGCATCTTCGGGCCCGAGCGTCGCGTCCGCTTCCGCTGCGAGTACTATCCCTTCGTGGAGCCGGGGATGGACGTGCTCATCGACTGTTTCCAGTGCGGCGGTGTTGGGTGTCGCATCTGTGGCCATACGGGCTGGCTGGAGATCCTGGGCTCTGGTATGGTTCACCCCCAGATCCTGGCCAACGTGGGCTACGACCCGGAGCGGTACACCGGTTTCGCTGCCGGCCTGGGCATCGAGCGCATCGCTATGATCCGTTACGGCATCGACGATATCCGCCTCTTCTACCAGAACGACCTCCGCTTCCTCGAGCAGTTTTAGTATTAGTAGGAGGAGGAGATGCGCATACCGCTCAGCTGGCTTCAGGAATTCGTGGACATAACGGTGCCGCTGGAGGAGCTGGCCCACCGTCTCACCGATGCTGGCCTGGAGGTGGCAGCCATCGAGCGCACGGGGGATTGGCGTCATGTTTATGTGGGGCAAGTGGTGGGCCTGCAGACTCATCCTAACGCCGAGCGTCTCCACCTAGCGACGGTAGACTTGGGGGACAGGCGAGTGCAGGTGGTGTGCGGAGCGCCCAACGTGGCCCTGGGCCAGAAGGTGCCCTTGGCCCTGGAGGGCGCTGAGGTCATCCATCCCCAAACAGGCGAGCTGGTGCCTGTCCGTCGTGCTGTCATTAGGGGGGTGGAATCGGCCGGCATGATATGCTCAGAGCGGGAGCTGGGCATCTCCGATGACCACTCGGGCATCATGGTCCTGCCCCAGGACGCCCCCGTGGGGCTCCCCCTTTCCCGGTACTTAGGGGAGACGGTGCTGGAGCTGGAGGTTCGTCCCCACCGACCTGATGCCCTCTCCGTCTTGGGGGTGGCGAGGGAGGTGGCGGCCCTGACGGGGCAAAGGATAAGGGAACCACCCATGGAGTACGAGGAGGCGGGAGCGCCCATCAAGGGACGCATCGCCGTGGAGATCGCCGACCCTGAGCTCTGCCCCCGGTACGTGGCTGGCCTGGTGGAGGGCGTGCGGGTGGGCCCCTCCCCATCCTGGATGCAGAACCGGCTGCGGGCGGCTGGCCTGCGCCCCATCAACAATGTGGTGGATGTGACTAACTATGTCATGCTGGAGATGGGCCAACCCCTGCACGCCTTTGACCTCCATAAGCTTATGGAGCAGCGCATTGTGGTGCGCCGCGCTGCCGAGGGCGAAACCCTGGAGCTGCTGGACGGTCGTTTGGCCTCCCTCACCCCGGAGATGTTGGTCATCGCCGATGCCCAGCGGCCGGTGGCTGTAGCCGGGGTCATGGGCGGGGCTAACTCGGAGGTGGACCCCTCCACCACTGCCATTCTGCTGGAATCGGCCAACTTCCATGGGCCCAGTATTCGACGCACAGCACAAGCCCTGAAGGTGCGCACTGAGGCCTCTCTGCGGTTCGAAAAGGGTCTTAGCAGGCACCTGCCCCTGTACGCTGCCCGCCGGGCCATGCACCTTCTCCTGAGACTGTGTGGAGGGCAGGCTGCCACGGGGCTGCTAGACGTCTTCCCGGGCAAGACGAAGGAGCCTCGCATAACCGTCAGCCGCCGTCGCTTGGCCACCGTGCTGGGGCTCGACCTGCCGCCGGCACAGGTGCGTCAGAGCCTCTCATCCCTGGGGTTCTCCTGCCGCTGGATGCCGCCCGATACTTACGTGGTGCGGGTGCCCTATTGGCGCAGCGACGTGCGCATCCCGGAGGATGTGGCCGAAGAGGTGGCCCGCGTCCTGAGCTACGAGCGCCTGCCTACGGCACCTCCCCGTGGCACCATCCCCCCGGCCGAGGCCCAGCCTTTGCGGGACTTCCGGGAACGAGCGCGCGATGCCTTGGCGGCTGCCGGCCTCCAGGAGGTCATCACCTATCCTCTCCTAGATAAGGAGTCGTTGACCCAAACCCTTTCGCCACAGGAGATGGCCACCCACCCGCCCCTAAGGGTGGCCAACCCTATGAGCCGGGAGCTGGAGTACCTGCGCACTACCTTACGCCCAGGGCTCTTGCGGGTCCTCGCCCGTAACCTGCGTGTGCGCCTCTCCCTGCCCGGCTTCTTCGAGGTGGGGAGGGTCTTCCTGCCCCGGGCCGACGACCTCCCACGGGAGGTGGAGATGGCTGCCATCGTCATGGGTGGGATGCGTTGCGACCGCTGGGGCCGCCCCAGCGACGAGCCGGTGGACCTGTTCGATCTCAAGGGGGCATTGGAGGCAGCCCTCGACCGGCTGGGCATAAGGGCCCGCTATCGCCCCACCTCCCACCCTATCTTCCTTGAAGGGCAGACGGCTGCCATCTTGGTGGGGGGAGAGGTGGTGGGGCTCCTAGGCCTTGTCCATCCGCGGGTGGCTGGCCATTTCCAGGTGGAGGGGAGGGCTTTCCTGGCGGAGCTGGACCTGGAGCGGCTCCTTCCCTTCGCGCAGGCTGTCCGCCGCTATAGGCCCTTCTCACGCTTCCCGCCGGTGCGGGAGGACTTAGCTATCATCGTCGACGACGGCGTCCCCGCCCAGGAGGCCCAGACCATCATCGAGGAGTCGCCCTTGGTGACCACTGCTCAGCTGTTCGATGTGTACACGGGGCCGCCGGTGCCGCCGGGCAAGAAGTCCCTGGCCTTCGCCATTACCTATCAGAGTCTAGACCATACCCCCACTGATGAGGAGGTGGCAGCAGAGCGGGCGCGCATCGTGGCCCGCTTGCGGGAGGCCTTGGGGGCTGTCCTTAGGGGCTAGAACTAGCTAGTGCTGCTCTCGCCTTTTCCACCAGCTGGGCAAACGCCTGGGGCTCCCTCACCGCTAGATCAGCTAGCACCTTGCGGTCTAGCTCGATGCCGGCCCGCCGAAGACCATCGATGAATCGACGATAGGGCAAGCCATGCAGACGGGCGGCGGCGTTGATGCGGGCGATCCAGAGGCGGCGGAATTGGCCCTTACGGTCCCGCCGGTGCTCGTAGGCATAATACAGGGCGTGGATAAGGGACTCGCGCGCCCTCTTGTAGGAGCGGCTGCGCGCCCCCACATGCCCCTTCACTTGGGCCAAGACCTTCTTGTGACGGCGCCGCTTGGTGACTCCTCTCTTCACCCTGGCCACGACATTACCCTCCTCATTACAAATAGGGCATCAGGCGCCGCAGCCGTCGGGCGTCTGCCTTGCTCACCGGCAGCTTCTGGGAGATCTGGCGTAGGGTGGCAGGCCGCTTCTTCCGGTGCAGGTGGCTAGCATGCCCCTTGCGCCGGAGGATCTTACCCGTCCCGGTGACATGAAACCGGTCCTTAGCGCCAGAATGGGTCTTAAGCTTATACTTCTTGAGCTTAGACAAGGCTCTTTCCTGCCTCCTTCTGCTGTTGCCTCTGGGCTATTCCACGCTTGTCGGGGCCCAGGATCATGCTTAGGAACTGTCCCTCCAGGGTAGGTGGCCTCTCCACCACCGCTATGCCCTGTAAAAGCTCCTTGACTAAGTCCAGGAGCTGGTAACCCCGTTCGGTGTGCTCCATCTCTCGGCCGCGGCGGAAGCGTACCGCCACCCGCACCTTGGCTCCGTCCATCAGCAACCTCTCCACGTTACGCACCTTGAAATCCAGGTCGTGGCGGCCGATGTTGGGCCGCAGCCGCACCTCATGTAGCTCTCCGGCGTGACGGTGCTTCCGCGCCTCCCTTTCCTTTTTCTCCTGCTTGTACTTCCACTTGCCGTAGTCCAGTATGCGGCATACGGGAGGGGTAGCGCTAGGGTCTACTTCCACCAGGTCCAGGCCTAGCTCCCTGGCCATGGCCAGGGCGGCCCGCAGAGGGACAACGCCCCTGTTTTTGCCCTCGTGGTCGATGAGGAGCACCTCCCGGGCCCGTATCCGCTCGTTAACTGGAAGGTCCTTAGGTATAGCCATCCCCCCTTTTTAATGGAGCTTCGGGCCGACTATACCACAAATGTGGCAGGGTCTACAAGCTAGGATAGGCGCAGCAGGGCCTGTCCCGCCTCCACCCTTTGGCCCTCCCTCACGTATATCTCCTGCACCATGCCGCCACGCTTGGCCCGTAGCTCATTGTTCATTTTCATAGACTCGATGACTAGCAGCACATCCCCCTCGTGGACCACGCTGCCCTTGTCCACCTTTATCTCCACCACAATGCCACCGATGGGGGAGAGCACCAGCCACTGGTCGGCCTCTGCCCCTTGCCAGGCCCCGGCCGTACGTGGCGCGGGGGGCCTAAAGCCGCGGGCTGGGCGCACGGAGATGGCGTACCGGTGAAAGCCGATGGTGATCTCGAAGCCGCCTGCCCGCTCCTCCACGAAGGCCTCAATGGGGCGGCCATCCACCTCCATCAGGTAGAGAGATGGTGGGCCCACCTGCTCCACCCGCACGTTATGGCAGCGGCCACCTAAGGTCACCTGCCACAGCCGTTCGCTTCTGGTGACCTCCACCTCCTGCACATCGTCACCCAGGTATACTAGGAACTTCTCGCCCATCGCCACATCTCACGGAAGCCTTGGCGACTAGTTTTTCCCCGCAGCCGCCATCCAGCCAGGGTGTGGCCAGGGCGCAAGGCTGCCCGCCGCCCCCCTGCCAGGATGGCGGCCAACATTATGGCCATCTGTTCGTCCCCTTCCTCCTGGACGGGCGTGGGCCGGCGTTTCGCCACATAGGACGTATCCAGGCTGCCCGCGATGAAGTGGGGGTCATCCATCACCTGCAGGTGGAAGGGGATGTTGGTACTGATGCCCACCACCTTGAACTCCCTAAGGGCCCGCCGCATGCGGGCGATGGCCTCCTGGCGGTGGCGTCCCCAGGTGATGACCTTGGCTAGCAAGGGGTCATAATGATAAGTCACCTCCATGCCCTCATAGATGGCGCTGTCCACCCTCACCCCTGGGCCGCCAGGAAGGCTTAACAGGGTCACCGTGCCCGCTGAAGGTAGGAAATCGTTGAACGGATCCTCGGCGGAGACGCGGCACTCGATGGCCCACCCCCTGATGTGCACATCCTCTTGGCGATATGGGAGACGCTCCCCAGCGGCCACCAGGATCTGGTCGGCCACTAGGTCCACGCCAGTGACCATCTCCGTGACGGGATGCTCCACCTGCAGGCGGGTGTTCATCTCCAAGAAGTATATGTTCCCCTCCTGGTCCACAAGGAACTCTAGGGTGCCAACACTGCGGTATCCGATGGAGGAGACAGCTCTCCTCGCCAGCTCCACGAGGCGCTGGCGCTGCTCGGGGCTCACGGCGGTGGAAGGGGCCTCCTCGATCATCTTCTGGTGGCGCCTCTGGATGGAGCACTCCCTCTCCCCTAGGGCTACCACGTTGCCGTGGGCATCGGCGATGACCTGCACCTCAATATGGCGCACGGGCTCCAGGAACTTCTCTAGGTAGAGGGTCCCGCTGCCGAACGCAGAGGCGGCCTCTCGCCGGGCCAGCTCCAGGGCTGTAGGCAACTCCTCAGGCCGCAGAACGGTGCGCATGCCCTTGCCGCCACCGCCAGCGGCCGCCTTGACCATGATGGGAAAGCCGATGCGGGTGGCCGCCTCCGTGGCTTCTTCCGCGGTCATCAGCTCCCCCGTGCCTGGGATGACGGGGATGCCAGCCTCTCTCATGAGCTGGCGGGCCTGGATCTTGTCCCCCATGGCCCGGATGATGTGGGGTGGGGGCCCCACAAAAGTGATGCCCGCCTCCTGGCACGCCTGGGCGAACCCAGGGTTTTCAGAGAGGAAGCCATACCCAGGATGCACAGCGTCGGCCCCCACGGCCTTGGCGATCTCGATGATGCGAGGGACGTTAAGATAGCTCTCCCGGGCAGGAGCGGGCCCCACGAGATAGGCCTCATCGGCGTGACGCACATGCAGGGCGTTGCGGTCCACCTCCGAATATATGGCTACGGAGCGTATGCCTAGCTCCCGGCAGGCTCGCACCACCCGCAGGGCGATCTCGCCTCGGTTGGCCACCAGCAGCTTCCTGAACATAGCTATACGCTCTATAAGCTTGCCCTATGGGGCGGCTTTGGGCAAGGGACATGGCCTAGCGATGCGCCGCCACCTCATCCTGCACACGGCGGATAAAGTCCTCTAGGGGCACACTGCCCAGGTCCTGGCCGGTGCGCAGGCGTACGGCGACGGCGCCCGCTCGGGCCTCCCTGTCCCCCACGATGAGCATATAGGGGACCTTCTGCAGCTGGGCATCGCGGATCTTGGCCTGCATACGCTCGGGACGGGCATCTACCTCCACCCGCAGCCCTGCCTGCCGCAGGCGAGAGGCCACCTGCTGAGCGTATTCCTGGTGGCGGTCGGCTATGGGGATGACCACCGCTTGCACGGGGGCCAGCCACAAGGGAAAGGCGCCGCCGTAATGCTCGATGAGGACGCCCAGGAACCGCTCCATGGAGCCGAGCATGGCCCGGTGGACCATGTAGGGCCGCTGGCGAGCGCCATCGGAGGCCACATAGGTCAGGTCAAACCTCTCGGGGAGGTTGAAATCGAACTGGATGGTGGTGCACTGCCACTCCCGCCCCAACACGTCCACCAGCTTCACGTCGATCTTGGGGCCGTAGAAGACGGCGCCGCCCACGTCCACCTCATAGGGCAGGCCACGCGCCTCGATGACCCGCCGCAGGACCGTCTGCGCCATCTCCCAGTCCTCCTGGGAACCGGCATAGCTGCCCTCTTGGTCCCTCACCGCCAGGTACACCCTGAAGTCCCTGAAACCGAAAGCGTCGAAGAACAGGAGCATGAAGTCCAGGCAGGCCTCCACCTCACCCTCCACCTGGTCGGGGCGGCAGAAGATATGGGCATCATCCTGGGTGAATCCCCTTACGCGGAGAAGGCCGTGGAGGACGCCCGAACGCTCGTAGCGGTAAACGGTGCCCAGCTCCGCTAGGCGGATGGGGAGCTCCCGGTAGCTGCGCACCCGCGACTTGTAGATCTGAATGTGGAAGGGGCAGTTCATAGGCTTCAGGTAATAGAGCTGGCCGTCTATATCCATTGGCGGGTACATGTTCTCGGCGTAGAAGTCTAGATGGCCTGAGGTCTGCCAGAGGGAGGCCTTGCCAATATGGGGGGTATAGACTAGCTCATATCCCCGGCGGTAGTGCTCTTGCCGCCAGAAGTCCTCGATGATGGCCCGCACGCGGGCCCCCTTGGGATGCCAGAATACGAGCCCCGGGCCATATTCCTCGTGGAAGCTGAAGAGATCCAGCTCTCGCCCCAAACGCCGGTGATCGCGGCGCTGGGCCTCCTCCAGGCGGTGTAGGTACTGCCCTAGCTCCTCCTGGGTCTCAAACAGGGCGCCATAGATGCGCTGGAGCATGGGCCGCCTCTCATCGCCCCGCCAGTAGGCACCAGCTACCGAGAGGAGCTTGAAGGCCCCCACTTGGCCCGTGCGCTCTACATGGGGACCCTGACACAGATCCACAAAGTCCCCATGTCGGTACAGGCTCACCCGCTCCCCCTCGATCTCCTCGATGAGCTCCAGCTTGTAGGGCTGGTGGGCGAAGAGGCGACGCGCTTCTTCTTTGGGGATCTCCTCTCGGATGAAGGGGACGTTAGAGGCAATGCGGTGCTGCATAAGGGCCTCGATCTTGGGCAGGTCTTCCGGGGTGAGGGGGCGCGGCAGCTCGAAGTCGTAATAGAAACCGGTGTCGATGGGCGGCCCAATGCCCAGCTTGGCATCGGGGAAGAGCTTCAGGACGGCCTCGGCCATGATGTGCGCCGCCGAGTGGCGCATGCGCACCAGCCGCTCCTCCTTGGGCAATGCCTCCAGCTGCTCGGCCATGGCTACCTTCCCAGGAGGCGCCGCATCAGGTAGCGATGCCACATGAATAGGCCCAGGGCTATTAGGGCGAGAGCCGCCAGGACCCCCGTAAGTACCCACCGCCCCTGCGCCAGGGCCAAGGCGCCGAAGGCGATAGCCCCGACTAACATCGCAAGCGGGGGCCCCCCTAGGAGCAGTCGGAGGGCCCGCACGCTGGGCGGCTCACCACCTGTTGGAGCCATCTCCCTCGTCGCATAATTCAAAGGGGTCGGGCCTTCCCACCCGGGCCCCCGCCGTTCTCCTCGCCTCTCGTGGTGGGCGGTAGAGGACTCGAACCTCTGACCTCAGCGATGTCAACGCTGCGCTCTGCCCACTGAGCTAACCGCCCACCCATCTGGGATGTTAACAATGGCTTCTGAGGCGGTCAAGCGGGGCCACTTCCCCCCGCCATATCCTGGCGGTAGGCTTCCAGGGCGTGCCGCACCCGCTCATCGCTCAGGGACAAGATGGCTGCGGCGTAGAGGGCGGCGTTGCGGGCACCGTCGATCCCTACGCAGGCCACCGGCACCCCTGGCGGCATCTGGGATATGGACAGGAGGGAATCCAATCCCCCCAGCGACGACCGGGCCAGGGGGAGGCCAATGACGGGCAAAGTGGTGTGGGCGGCGATGGCTCCCGGCAGGTGGGCGGCCAGGCCGGCAGCGGCGATGATGACCTTCACCCCCCGCGCCCGGGCCTCCCGGGCGAACTGCCGCACCCGGTCCGGCGTGCGGTGGGCAGACATAACGTGTACCTCGTGGCCGATGCCCAAGCGCTCCAGGATGCGCTGGGCCTCCTCCACCGCCGGCAAATCGCTCTGGGAGCCCACCACGATGGCTACCTCAGCCATCCCATACCTCCCCTGTGATAGCCCCCTGGGCAGGGGCGGCGATATCCTTCCGGTAGTGGCAGCGGGAGAAGTGGATATGCTGCACCGCCCGGTAGGCCTGGGCGCGGGCCTCGGCTATGGTGGGGGCTATGGCCACCACCGTCAGGACCCGACCGCCAGCGGTGAGCACGGTTCGCCCATCATCGGCAAGGCGGGTGCCAGCATGGAACACCAGCACCCCCTCCTCTGTCTGCCCCAACCCATAGATGGGGAACCCAGTACGGTACTCATCGGGGTAGCCGCCAGAGGCCATCACCACACCTACACAGGCGTGGGTGCTCCAGTCCACTCGCGCCTCATGCAGGCGTCCCTGGGCCACTGCCCAACATATCTCCAGGAGGTCGCCCTGCAGCCGTGGCAGCACCACCTGGGCCTCCGGGTCGCCAAAGCGACAGTTGAACTCCAGCACCATGGGGCCGCGCCGGGTAACCATAAGGCCCGGGTAGAGGACACCTCGGTAGTCGATGCCCTCGCTGGCCAGGGCTGCGACTGTGGCCTCGGTTACCTCCTGGTTGATGCGTCTCTCGGTAGCCTCGTCCAGCCAGTAGGCGGGGGAGTAGGCTCCCATGCCGCCGGTATTGGGGCCCTGGTCACCGTCCAGCAGTCTCTTATAATCGCACGCCATAGGCATGGGGACCACCGTGCGGCCATCGGTGAAGGCCTGGGCCGACACCTCCCTCCCCTCCAGCCGCTCCTCGATGACCACTCTGCGGCCGGCGGGGCCTAGGGCCTCATCCCTCATCAGGCGTTGGACGACCTGCAAGGCCTCCTCCTTGCTTTCGCACACGAAGGACCCCTTCCCCCCTGCTAGCCCATCAGCCTTCACCACTGGCGGGCTTGCCAGGGCCTCCACGTAGCCCTTGGCGTCCCGCCAATCATCGAACACGGCGAAGGGAGGGTGCGGTATGCCATGCCGGGCACATAGCTCTCGCGCCCACGCCTTGGACGCCTCGATACGTGCTCCCTCCGCGCGGGGCCCGAAGACGGCGATGCCCAGTGCTTCCAAGCGGTCGGCCAGCCCTCGCGCCAATGGCTCCTCTGGCCCCACCACCACCAGCTCCACCGCGTTCTCCTTAGCCGCCTGCACCAAGGCGTCTATGTCGTTAGCCCTGATGTCCAGGTTGTGGGCGAGCTGGGCGGTGCCAGCGTTGCCGGGGGCCACCAGTAGCTCCCCCAGGCTGGGTGACTGACGCAGCTTCCAGGCGAGGGCGTGTTCCCGGGCCCCGCCTCCCACCACCATGACCCGCCTCATGGAGCCTTGTGCACCTGGGCGTCCACAGGGATGGGGTTAGTAAGGGAGTAGATGGCTGGGCAACGGGCCAGCGCCTCCTGCCTTACCTCCTCCAGGGCCTCCGCATCGGCATCGGCGTCCACCTCCAGGCGGAAGACCACCTGGCGGACGATGGGGGCCTCGGAGACGCCGAAAACCCTGCCAAAGTCCAGATGGCATTCGCCTTGGGCTTGCAGGCGCCGCACCTGGATGCCACGGGCGGAGGCGGCGGTGACGAAGGTAGCGGTGAAGCACGAGAGAACGCCCAACACGCAAAGGTGCAGGGGGCCCGGCCGCCTCCCCTTTCCCCCCATGAATGTGGGGGAATCGAGCTCCAGCCTCAGCTCCCCCTGCTCGTACTTGGCCACTGCCGTCATCTGGGGGAGAGAAGGGTCAGTGCGCCACTCCAGCTCGCCACGGTTTACCCGCTGGCCCCGCGTCGGCTCCTTGCTTATGGCCTCTGCCTCGCGAGCGATGGCGTCCAAGTCCACGTTGTTGACTATGGCCATGCCTGCACCTCCTAATGGCGGATCATAGACCACCACGGGAACGGTGTCCATGCTTGGGCAGGCCCAATGCGATGACGTCCCTGTGGGCGGCATCTAGGAAGCGGCCCACCGTCTGTCGGTCCAGAGAGGTGGGCAGGCGGACCCATCGCCCGAAGGGCACACCTGGGCGCAGATAGAAGGGCTCGCCCCCCAGCTCCAGGGCCTGCTGATGCTCAGGCCCCATGAGGCGGGCCACCACCCGCCCCTGGGCATCGATGAAGGCAAACATGCGGCCGTTGCTGGCAAAGAGGCATTGGGCCCCAAACATGGGATATACGGTAGTGCCTTGGGGCAGGGGTATGGTGGCCTTGGCGTCCTGGCCCTGGGGTCTGCCCATCTCACTCCCACTCGATGGTCCCTGGGGGCTTGGAGGTGATGTCGTACACGACGCGGTTGACCCCCGGCACTTCGTTGACGATGCGGCTGGATATGCGGGCCAGCACCTGGTATGGTAGCCGGGCCCAGTCGGCAGTCATAGCGTCCTGGGCTTCCACCGCTCGCACCGCCACCACATAACCATAGGTTCGGGCGTCGCCCATCACCCCCACCGAGCGGATGCCCGTGAGGACAGCGAACGACTGCCACAGATGACGGTAGAGGCCTGCTCGCTTGATCTCGTCCATGACGATCCAGTCGCAGGCCCGCAGGATCTCCAGCTTCTCCGGCGTCACCTCCCCTACGATGCGCACGGCCAATCCCGGCCCCGGGAAGGGATGACGGTACACGATCTCCTCCGGCAGCCCCAGCTCCAGCCCCACCCGCCGCACCTCGTCCTTGAAGAGGTAACGCAAAGGCTCCAGCAGACGGAAGGACATGCGTTGAGGGAGGCCTCCCACATTGTGGTGGGTCTTGATCTTGGCTGTGGGCCCCAGGCCAGCGGCGCTCTCGATGACGTCTGGGTAGGTGGTGCCTTGGGCCATGAACTGGAAATCCCCCAACTTCTTGGCCTCCTCCTCGAAGACGGTGATGAAGGTCTCGCCGATGACCTTGCGCTTCTCCTCGGGGTCCGTCACCCCCCGTAAGCGGGAGAGGAATACGTCCCTGGCGTCCACATACACCAGGGGGATGCCCAGGTGGCGGCGGAAGGTGTCCTGCACCCGCTCCGGCTCCTCCCGCCGCAACAGGCCGTTGTTGATAAAGACACAAGTCAGCTGGTCGCCTACCGCCCGATGTACCAGGGTGGCTGTCACCGCTGAGTCTACACCGCCCGATAGCGCACACAGCACCCTACCGCCGCCTACGGTGTGCCTTATCTCCTCAATGGCCTGGGCCACGAAGTTGCGGGGCGTCCAATCTCCCCGGCAGCCACACACGCGGTAGAGGAAATTGCGGATGATCTCCTTGCCCAGTGGGGTGTGGGCCACCTCGGGATGGAACTGGAGGCCAAAGAGACGGCCATCATCGGCCATGGCGGCCGTGGGGGAGTTGTCGGAGTGAGCCAGGACGCGGAAGCCAGGGGGCAGACGCACCACTTGGTCGCTGTGGGACATCCAGACGGGGAAGGAGGGGGGCAGGTCGGCTAGGAGAGGTGAGGCCGGGTCGTCTACGTACAACATGGCATGGCCATACTCCCGCCGCTCCGACGGCGCTACCTCTCCCCCCAGATGGTGGGCCAGAAGCTGCATGCCGTAGCAGATGCCCAGAACAGGCAGGCCAGACGATAGAACATAGTCGGGCAGCTGGGGGGCCCCTGGCTCATACACAGAAGCAGGGCCTCCCGACAGGACGATCCCCTTAGGCCTTAGATGAGCCACCTCTTCCCACCGCCGCTCGGGGGAGACCAGCTCACAGTAAACGTTGCACTCGCGGATGGCCCGGGCAATAAGCATGCTATACTGGGAACCGAAGTCGACGATGATGATGGCTTCCGTTGGCCGGGGGCCCTCTTGGGCCAAGGGCTGGATGGACGCTCCACGGCGTTGGCCAGCGATCTCCAAATACGTGGCTACTTCTAAGTCGTCCGAGGTGACCACTCGGTGACTCGATGATGCGGCGTCGCCTAGCTGGGCGTCCATCTTTGCTTTATATGATAGGGCATCGGCCGTTCAATCGTCAACGGATAAGACCTGTTACCACTTTTCCCTATGGAGGTGACCTTTGCTAGGACGTGCGTGGCGCTATGGGGCATTGGTGGCGGCAGCTGTCTTGGGGGTGGGAGTCCTCCTAGTAAGGGCTACCCACCCACGGCGAGCGGGCAAGATGCGTCTGCCTGGCCTGACTCACGCAGTAGAGGTCCTGCGTGACCGTTGGGGGGTGCCCCACATCTACGCTGAAAGCCTTTGGGATCTCTTCTTAGCCCTAGGGTTTGTGCAGGCCCAGGACCGCCTCTGGCAGATGGATTTCCACCGCCGTCTCGCCACGGGGACGCTGGCCGAGATATTAGGGGAGAAGGCCCTACCCTTAGACCGCCTGGTGCGGCGAGTGGGCATACACCGGGCAGCGGCCCGGGAGTGGGAAGGGTTGGAGGGGGAGGAGAGGCATCTGCTGGAGGCCTATGCCGCTGGCGTCAACGCTTACATCGCCTCCGGGCCCCCGCCTCTGGAGAGCATCCTCCTGCGTTACCGAATCCGCCCCTGGTCCCCCGCCGATAGCATAGCTTGGGCCCGGTTCATGGCTTGGTCCCTCTCGGGCAACTGGGACCAAGAGCTAGTACGCCTCTGGATCATAGAAAGGTTTGGCGCGGAGACGATGGCCGAACTGGAGCCCACCTATCCTCCTGGCAAGCCAGTGGTTGTGCCTCCAGGGGCCACCTCCACCGGCCCAGGCCCAGGCTTGGGAGACGACTATTCTCTCCCCTTGGCTGGGCATCCCATGAGCAACAACTGGGTGGTGGATGGCCACAAGTCGGCCACGGGGCGCCCCCTGCTGGCCAACGACCCCCATCTGGCCCTCGTCATGCCCTCTTTATGGTATGAGGTGCACCTGGAGTCGCCAGAGCTGCGGGTGGCGGGGGTCAGCTTGCCTGGCCTGCCGGCCATCATCATTGGTCACAACCAGCGAATAGCATGGGGCGTAACGGCAGCCATGGCCGACCAGGACGACCTATACCTTGAGGAGTTGGATCCCCATCACCCAACGCGGTACCGGTGGAAGGACGGTTGGGAGGAGGGCCAGCTGCTGCGGGAGGAGATACGGGTGCGGGGCAGGGGTCAGCCCGTCGTAGAGGAGGTCCTGGTGACCCGACATGGCCCCATCATCACCCCCTGCATCAGCGGGGAGGAGAGGCCCCTGGCCCTACGCAGCGTGTGCATCGAGGAGATCCCGTTCGCCAAAGGCATCATGGGTATTATGCGGGCCCAGTCGTGGGAGGAGTTCCGGCAGGCCCTTTTTTATTGGCCGGCCCCGGCCCTCAACTTCGTCTATGCCGACGTAGACGGCAACATAGGCTACCAATTGGCCGGCTCCATCCCCAGGCGTCGCCGGGGCCATGGCATCGTCCCCATTCCTGGGTGGACGGGAGAATTCGAGTGGGAGGGGTTCGTCCCCTTCCAGGAGCTCCCGTGGGCCCTTAACCCGCCCACTCACTGGATCGCCAGCGCCAACAACCAGGTGGCCCTCGCCGATTACCCCCACTTCCTCTCCGCCACCTATGCCGATAGCCCTCGCATCGAGCGCATAGTCCAGATGCTGGGCGAGAAGGAACGCATCTCAGTGGCCGACTGCCAGCGCATGCAGAACGACCTCCTGTCCCTACCGGGGCAGGAGCTGGTGCGGCGTATCCTCTCCTTGCGCCCCACCGACCCCTGGTGTCAGCGGGCCCAGTCCTTCCTTAAGGTCTGGGACGGCACTCTGGCTGCCGACAGCGTGGCAGCAGCCATAGTGGAGGTCTGTTTCGTACACCTGGTTCGTAAGGCCCTGGAGGAGAAGGTGGGGGCCTGGGCGGACTTTCTGTTGGGGAAGCCTGTCCACCCCATCCGTGAGGGGCCCGCCTTCTTCATGGGGGCGGCCTCCTGGCTCTTGCGCAAGATGGAAGAGCGGCCCGACTGGTTCCGCGACCGCACGTGGCAGGAGGTCATGACGGAGGCCCTAAAGGAGGCCACCGAGGAGCTGCGCCGCCGCCTAGGCGACGACATGTCCCGCTGGCAGTGGGGCCGCCTCCACCGTCAGGCCTTTCGCCATCCCCTGGGGCAAATGCAGGCCCTGGCCCCCCTCTTCAACCGGGGTCCCTATCCCATAGGAGGAGACATGAACACAGTGGCCCAATCGGCCTTCATCCCGCACCGCGGGTATGATGCTACAAGCTTCGCCGTCTCATGGCGCATGATCGTCGACCTGGCCGACTTCAACCGCAGCTTGGGAGTCCTTCCCGGTGGGCAGTGGGGGCAACCTGGCAGCCGCCACTACGCCGACCAGTTGCCGCTCTGGCTGCGGGGTGAGTACCACCCCATGCTTTGGGATCGCCAGGCGGTGGAGGGTAATGTGGAGTCCCGGCTGGTGCTGGAGCCCTAAATCCGGTGGGAGGGTGACGATGAAGACAGTGCGCGACATAGATGTACGCGGTAAGCGAGTGCTGGTGCGGGTCGATTTCAACGTCCCCTTGGACCGAGAGAAGGGAGAGGTTCTGAGCGACAGCCGCATCCGGGCCGCCATCCCCACCATCCGCCATCTGCAGGAGCAGGGGTCACGCGTCATCCTCTGCTCCCATCTGGGGCGCCCCAAGGGCCGCGATCCCTCCTTCAGCCTGGCGCCTGTAGCCAAACGCCTCTCCCAGCTCATAGGGCAGGAGGTGAAAATAACCTCGTGCTGCGTGGGGCGGGAAGTGGAGGAGGCAGTGCAGGCCCTAGCGCCAGGCCAGGTCATCCTTCTGGAGAACACTCGCTTCCATGGCGAGGAGGAGGCCAACGACCCCAACTACGCAAGGGCCTTGGCCTCCTTAGCGGACGTTTTCGTCAACGATGCGTTCGCCGCCGCCCACCGGGCCCACGCCTCCACCGCCGGGGTAGCGGCCTATTTGCCGGCGGTGGCCGGGCTGTTGATGGAGCGGGAGGTGCGCTTCCTCACTCAGGCCCTCGACCCCGAGCGTCCCTTTGCCTTGGTGCTGGGCGGGGCCAAGGTGAGTACCAAGGTGGGGGTCATCCGCCGCCTGCTGCCCAAGTGCGACCGTCTCCTCATCGGCGGGGCCATGGCCAACACCTTCTTGAAGGCGGAAGGTTACAACATCGGCGCATCTGCGGTGGAGGACGACTACCTGGACGAGGCCCATCGCATCATGGAGGAGGCCAGGGACTACAAGGTCCAGCTCCTGCTGCCTGCCGACGTAGTGGTGGCCGAGGAGCCGAAGGCGGGGGCACGTTCCGCCTGCGTCTCGGTGCGGGACGTGCCAAAAGGATGGTACATCGTCGATATAGGCGATATGACGGCCGAGGCTTACGTCCGCGCCCTGGTGGGGGCGCGAACAGTGGTGTGGAATGGGCCTATGGGGATGGCGGAGGTAGAGGCCTTCGCCGCTGGCTCGCGGCGCATCGCCCAAGCTATCGCACAGCTGCGGGACGCCACTACCATAGCTGGCGGTGGGGAGACGGAGGCCATCATTGAGGCCCTGGGGTTGACGCCCATGTTCACCCACGTCTCCACAGGCGGTGGGGCTACCCTGGAGTTCCTGGAGGGTAAAGAGTTGCCTGGCATCGCTGCCCTTATGGACCCATGAGGCGTGCCCCTGACGGCTGAAGGACGCCTCCTTTCTTCCCGCGTCTTAGAAATGCTAGCATAGGGCATAGGGCCGTGGATCTGGAGCTGCTTAAGGAGCTGACCATAGAGGCCGATACCAAGATCGTGTTGGTGGTGCTGGATGGGCTGGGGGGGCTCCCTCACCCGGAGACGGGGCGCACGGAGCTGGAGACGGCCTCTGTGCCTAACCTGGACCAGCTGGCCAAGGAGGGCATGTGTGGCCTCACGGTGCCTGTGGCGCCAGGCATCACTCCAGGTAGTGGTCCTGGGCACTTGGCCCTCTTCGGTTATGACCCTTTGCGTTACCAGGTGGGGAGGGGCGTTCTGGAAGCCCTGGGCATCGATTTCGAGCTCCAGCCAGGGGATGTGGCCGCCAGGGGCAACTTCTGCACCGTGGACGAGGGCGGCACCATCACCGACCGCCGTGCCGGCCGCATCTCCACCGAACGGTGCGCCCAGCTGGTGGAGAAGCTACGGGGCATACAAGCGGAAGGGGTACAGGCGCTAGTGGAGCCGGTGCGGGAGCATCGCTTCCTACTAGTCCTGCGAGGGGAAGGCCTTTCCCACCAGGTGGCCGATACGGACCCTCAACGGGAGGGCTTACCCCCTCTGCCACCGCGGGCCACTGCCCCTGAGGGGGAACGCACAGCCCGGGCGGTGAGGCGGTTCGTGGCGGAGGCCGCTCGCCGCCTGCAGGGGGAGGCAGAGGCCAACATGGTACTTCTGCGAGGTTTCTCTTCTTGCCCTCGGTGGCCTACCATGCGTGAGGTGTTCAAACTGAGGGCGGCGGCTATCGCCTATTATCCCATGTACCGGGGTCTTGGCAAGCTGGTGGGTATGGAGCCCCTCCCCTCCGGCCCCAGGTTGGAGGACGCCATCGCCTCTTTGCGGGAGAACTGGAGCCGCTTCGATTTCTTCTTCCTCCATTACAAGGCCACCGACACAGCTGGCGAAGACGGGGACTTCCAGAGGAAAGTCCAGGCGTTAGAGGCCGCTGACCGGGCCATCCCTGCCCTCGTGGAGCTGGAGCCCGATGTGCTGGTGGTGACGGGGGATCACTCGACGCCGGCAGTGATGGCCTCCCACTCGTGGCACCCGGTGCCCTTCGTGATGCGGGCCCGCTGGGCCCGGGCCGATGGGTGCCAGGCCTTCAATGAGGTCGCCCTCCGCCAGGGGAGCCTGGGCGTCTTCCCGGCGGTGGAGGTCATGCCCTTGGCCCTGGCCCACGCCCGGCGACTGAAGAAGTTCGGGGCGTGAGATGCGCAAGCTGCTGGTGGCTGGTAACTGGAAGTGCCACCTGCGCCAGGAGTCGGCTCGCTCCCTGGCCTTGGCCATACGCCAAGGCCTGCCGCCTCTTGACGGGGTTGAGGTGGCCCTCTGCCCGGCCTTCGTGCATATCCCAGTGGTGAAGGAGGTGCTTTGGGGCTCGCCCATCCTTCTGGGGGCCCAAGATGTGCACTGGGAGGACGACGTGGCCGCCACTGGGGAGGTGGGGCCCCGCATGCTGGCCGAATGGGTCCACATGGTCATCATCGGCCATTCCGAAAGGCGCCGCATATTCGGTGAATCGGATGAGGTGATCAATAGGAAGGTGGTGGCGGCCCTTTCCGCCGGCCTGCGCCCCATCCTGTGCGTGGGGGAGACGTTGGAAGAGCGGCACCGCGGCGAAACAGAGGCCGTGTTGCGGAGGCAGGTTTGGGCAGGCCTGCGGGGCGCCCCCTTACCTCGGGGGTTTGTCATGGCCTATGAGCCCGTCTGGGCCATAGGCACAGGCGTCCCCGCCTCTGGGGACCAGGCGCAGGAGGCAGCCTCCTTCATCCGGGCCCAGGTGAGGGAGATGCACGGGGAGGAAGTGGCCTCCTCGCTTCTTATCCTCTACGGGGGCAGCGTATCCTCCGATAACATAGCCGAGTTCGCCCGTCAGCCAGACATCGACGGTGCTCTGGTGGGCGGTGCTAGCCTTCGGGCCGAGTCCTTCCTGGGCATCGTGCGGGGGGCAGCAGTGGCCAAAGGGGTAGCATGAGGCAGCTAGTGGCCATCGTTGGGCCCACAGCCACCGGCAAGACGGCCCTGGGCATCCATCTGGCCCGTCACTTCCAGGGGGAGGTGGTGAACGCCGACTCTCGTCAAGTCTACAGACATATGGACATCGGCACCGCCAAGCCCACCCCCCAGGAGCAAGCCCAGGTGCCCCACCATCTGCTGGACGTGGTGGACCCTGATGAGCCCTTTAGCCTGGGCCAGTGGCTGGAGCTGGCCAGGGCAGCTTTGGCCGACATCTGGGCGCGCGGCAAAATACCCTTCTTGGTAGGGGGCACGGGCCAATACGTTTGGGCCCTCCTGGAGGGGTGGACAGTGCCCAAGGTGCCTCCCCAGCCCCAGTGGCGGGAGGAGATGGCAGCGTGGGCAGCCCAGCATGGCCCCCAGGCCCTCCACCGGGAGCTGGCCCTACGCGACCCAGAGGCAGCCCGCCTCATCGACCCGCGCAACGTGCGAAGGGTTATAAGAGCCCTAGAGGTCATCCGCTCCACGGGGAGCCCCTTTAGCCAATTTCGACGCAAGGAAGGCCCGGGCTTCTCTTACCTCTGCATCGGGCTTTGGCTGCCCCGGGAGGAGCTCTACCGACGCATCGACCAGCGAGTGGACCAGATGATAGCCTCAGGGCTAGTGGACGAGGTGAGGCGCTTGTTGGCCATGGGATACTCCTGTCGCCTTCCATCCATGAGCGGCATCGGGTATAAGGAGATCTGTCGTCATCTGGCGGGGGAGATAGATCTGGCTACAGCGGTAGCTCGCATCAAGTGGGAGACCCACCGGCTGGTGCGCCACCAGGAGAACTGGTTCCGCCGCACCGACCCCCGCATCCACTGGCTACGGGCCGACGACCCTAACCTCTCTGAAAAGGCGAAGGACCTGGTGGCCGCCTTCCTCCTGGGGACCAAGGAGGCTGTAGGACCATGCGCTTCGTGAAGATGCAAGGCACAGGTAACGATTTCCTGCTCCTGGAGGCCCAGGGCGATGACCATGACTGGCCAGCCCTGGCCCGCGCCATGTGCCACCGTCATCTGGGAGTGGGAGCCGATGGCCTTCTCCTGGTCATGCCCTCCCAAGAGGCCCAAGTGCGCATGCGCATCTTCAACCCCGACGGCTCCGAGGCGGAGATGTGCGGCAACGGCGTCCGTTGCTTGGCCCGCTATGCCTTAGACCGGGGCCTGGCCCAGCTCCAGGACGGGGCCATCGTGGTGGAGACCATGGCCGGGCTTGTCACCGTCTGGCCGACAGGCGAGGGCATGCGGGTGGGCATGGGGATTCCCCGTCTGCGACCTGAGGAGGTGCCAGTGGCAGTGGAGATGGACCCACCTCTGCTGGATGTGCCCCTCGCCGCTGCCGGCCGTCAGCTGCACCTCGCTTGCCTCTCCATGGGGAATCCTCATGCTGTCCTCCTGGTGGAAGAGCCTGTGGAGGACTTCCCGTTGGCGGAGGTGGGCCCACAGGTAGAGCACCACCCCCTCTTCCCCCAGCGGGTAAACCTGGAGGTGGCCCGTGTGAGGGATCGTCACCACATGGACGTGCGGGTATGGGAACGGGGGGTGGGGGAGACCCTCTCCTGCGGCACTGGGGCCACCGCCGCCGTGGTGGCTGCCCACCTCCGCGGCCTGGTGGACCACAAGGTGGAAGTGCGCTTGCCCGGCGGCCTTCTCTGGGTGGAATGGGACGGCAGGGGAGAGGCATATCTGGCCGGCCCAGTGGATTATATTTGTGAGGGGTACTGGCTAGGATCCTCGTTCCCTAAGGCTGGTGGAAGGAGGTAGGACATGGTCAGGCTCATCTACTGCCTGCGGCGCAAGGAGGGCATGTCCCTCCAGGAGTTCCAGCGATACTGGCGCGAAGTGCATGGCCCCTTGGTGGAGAAACACGCCCAGGCCCTGCGCATCCGCCGCTACATTCAGGTCCACACGCTCGACACCCCCTTCAACCAAGCCTTGGGCCGCCAGCGGGGCTGCCAGGTGGAGCCGTACGACGGCGTGGCCGAGCTGTGGTGGGACAGCCTGGATGACTTCCAGGCCGCTGTCCAGACGGAAGAAGGTAGGGAGGCCGCTCGCCAACTGGCCGAGGACGAGGCCCGCTTTATAGACGTGGCCCGCTCCACCATATTCCTCGCCCAGGAGAACGCCGTCATCCCCTGAGGTGACAGAGGTGAGGCTTTCTCAGCGCCTAGAAAAGCTACCTCCTTACCTCTTCGTGGAGATAAGCCGCAAGATCGCCGAGAAGCGGGCCCAGGGTGTCAGGGTTATCTCCTTCGCCATTGGCGACCCTGATATCCCGACGCCTCCTCACATCATAGAGGCGCTGCGGGAGGCGGCCTTGGACCCCTCTAACCATCGGTATCCTGAGACGGAGGGGCTGCCGGAGCTGCGGCGGGCTATTGCTGCCTGGTACCGCAGGCGCTTCGGTGTGGACCTGAACCCCGAGGAGGAGGTCTTGCCCCTCATCGGCTCCAAAGAGGGCATCGGGCATGTGGCCCTCTGCCTCATCGACCCTGGGGACGTGGCCCTGGTGCCGGACCCCGCCTATCCCGTCTATGCCATGGGCACTGTCATAGCCGGTGGCCAGCCTTATTATCTCCCCTTACGAGAGGAGAACGATTTCCTGCCCGACCTCACCCAGGTGCCGGAGGAGGTGGCCCGGCGGGCTAAAGTCCTCTGGATCAACTATCCCAACAACCCCACAGGGGCAGTGGCCGACCTGGCCTTCTTCCGGGAAGTGGTGGCCTTCGCCCGTCGCTACGACCTGGTCGTCTGTCACGACGCCCCTTATACGGAGGTGGCCTTCGACGGCTATCGGCCCCCTAGCTTCTTAGAGGTGCCCGGGGCCAAGGAAGTGGGCATCGAGTTCCACTCCTTCAGCAAGTCCTACAACATGACGGGTTGGCGCATCGGGATGGCGGTGGGTAACGCCCGCCTCATCCGGGCGCTGCGGGACGTCAAGTCCAACCTAGACTCTGGCATTCCACAGGCCATCCAGAGGATGGCCATCGCTGCCCTGGAGGGGCCCCAGGAGTGCATCGAGGAACATAACCGCATCTACCGGGCGCGGCGGGACCGGCTGGTGGAGGCCTTGCGGCGGTTGGGGTTGCGGGTGCGGCCTAGCCTCGCCTCCTTATACCTATGGGCGCGGGTCCCTGAGGGGGAGACGTCGGTGGGATTTGCCGAGCGGTTGTTGGAGGAGGCGGCAGTGGTGGTCACCCCGGGGGTGGGCTACGGGCCCAGTGGCGAGGGCTACGTCCGCCTCTCCCTCACCATCCCCGATGATGACCTAGAGGAGGGGTTGAGGCGGCTAGAGGCCCTAGTTCGCGGCCGCACGCCCTGAAAGAGCTGGGCCCCCTCGCCAGGGTATACTAGAAGGTGAGGACAGGAGGCAGGTAAGAGGCCATCGCCAGAGGGACCTACGAGACAGCTCGGCCACCTGAACGGGCTCTATTGGTGGGTGTGGCCCTTAAGCGCCCCCGCCAACCTGGGATTCTCGATGTGGAAAGCTCGTTAGAGGAATTGGCCCTTCTGGCCCATACGGCTGGCGCCCGGGTGGTGGGCAAAGTCTTCCAGAAGCTAGACACCCCTAACCCCACCTATTACATCGGCCCTGGCAAACTGCAGGAGATCGCCTCCCTGCGTCCCTCCCTGCAGTACAGCATGGTCATCTTCGACGACGAGCTGACTCCTAGCCAGCAGAGGAACCTGGAGCGGGCCCTAGGGGTGAAGGTCATCGACCGCACAGCCCTCATCTTGGACATCTTCGCCCAGCATGCCCGCACGCGGGAGGGCCGGCTGCAGGTGGAGCTGGCCCAGCACCAGTACCTCCTGCCTCGCTTGCGAGGTCAATGGCCGCACTTAGAGCGGCTGGGCGGCGGCATCGGCACCCGTGGCCCGGGGGAGACGCAGCTGGAGATGGACCGCCGCCTGGTGAAGCGCCGTATCCAGCAGCTAGAGCGGGAGCTGGCGAAGGTGCGGCAGCACCGGGCCCTCTACCGACGCCGGCGGAGCCGCGAAGGGCTGCCGGTGGTATCTCTGGTGGGCTATACCAATGCCGGCAAGAGCACCATTATGCGTGCCCTCTCAGGGGCGGACGTGGTGGTGGCTGACCAGCTCTTCGCCACCCTCGACCCCCTCACCCGGCGTGTCCGCCTGCCAGGTGGTGGCTGGTTCCTTCTGACTGACACGGTGGGGTTCATCAACAAGCTTCCTCCCCAGGTGGTGGCCGCCTTCCGCGCTACCCTCGAGGAGCTGGCGGAGGCCGACCTCCTCCTCCACGTCATCGACATTACCCATCCTAACGCTGCTGAGCAGGCGGAGACGGTGGAGAGGACGCTGGCCGAGCTAGGCCTGGCCGCCAAGCCTCGCATCGCCGTCCTCAATAAGGTGGACCGTCTCATGGGGGGCGACGGTAGGGCCGTGTGGAACGAGGACGAGGTACACCAGCTCCTGCCCTATGTGCGACAGTGGCAGCCTCGGGCGGTGCTAGTCTCGGCGTTGAGGCGCTGGGGCCTGGACGAGCTCTTGCGCCAGATCGAGGAGGCCTTGGCCCAGGTGCGCCAGGAGAAGGCCAAGACGGCCTAGGTTAGCTCCACCCACTTATCGGCCCAGCGCTGAATGGCCTCCACCACCTCCTGCAGCTCCCTTCCCTTCCTGGTCAACTCATAGTGGACCAGCAGAGGGGTGACGGAGACCACCTTCTTGCGCACGATGTCCTCCGCCTCTAGCTCCTTAAGGCGCTGGGAGAGGAGCCGATCGCTGATGTTGCCGATGTAGTCACGGATCTCGGAGAACCGCCGCGGCCCCTTCATGAGGGCGCGGATGACCAGGGGCGTCCACCTCTTGCCCAATACGCGGGCCGCCCGCGCGTATCGTGGGCAAGGATATTCTAGCTGTATAGGTTGCCGCCGTGCCTTCATCTCCACTAAATTGTAGCTACATCTCTCCGCCTCGGCAAGGGAGGTTGCTTCATCTCTACTGGTTTGTTATGTTATTGCATGAGCTAGCAAATCAAAAGAGGAGGTCTGCCATGGACGGAGTCCTCTTGGCGGGGCGCATTCTCACTGCCATCCTGTTCGTCCTCAGTGGCATAAATCACTTTGCGCAGCGACAGGCTATGAGCCAGTATACGGCCCACATGGGTGTGCCCATGGCCGAGCTGGCGGTGTTGGGCTCCGGCGCCTACATAGTGGCTGTGGGGCTGCTTTATGCCCTGGGAGTTTGGCCAGACCTGATGGCCCTTCTCTTGGCCGCCTTCTTAGTGCCGGTGGCTCTCATCATGCACCGCTTCTGGGCCATCTCAGACCCCGCAATGAGGGCCACCCAGATGGCCCACTTCCTTAAGAACATCGCCTTAGCGGGTGCAGCTCTGGTGGCCTTTGCTTTCTTTCAGCAGTTCGGGACGGAGGTGGGGTTGACCATCACCGATCCTTTGTTCGGGGGCTAATTATCGACGCGTCAGCCCAGTGTCTGTCGATGGTCTAACCATCATCGATCCCTTGTTGGGGGGGCATAGTGCTCACGGGGCATCTCCTCTAGGGTTTCCTTGACCTGGTCAAAGCCCTTGAGGCGCCTCTCCTCCCATCTCCCCTCCTGCCTCTCGGCCTCCAGCTAAAGGAGCTCGGCGCAATCGAGTATGCCTTGAGCCTCATAGGGGAGCACACGTCTGCCACCTGCGCTCCCCCACGAGGCGATTAGAGAATTGATAGACGCGAAAGGGGGTGAAATACGCTTGACCCCTTGCCTCAGGGCTTGCAGCTAGACGCGTTCGCGTCAATCGAACCAAGCTGAGGTTGAAAGCCGTGCTCGCAGCACCACCCCCTCGTTGTGAGAAGCGCCTCAGGGGAGGAGAGTTAAAGTGGGAGCAGGGTTCGGGGGGCGACATCTGCGGCCCTCTCAATGGCTGAAGGCCAGGGCAGGGGCTAGCCTCCAGCCTCGCCGCGCCCCTAGGATGGCTGATATCTGCCCACCGAGAACGCCAGGATCATGGGTATGTCAACGGCACCCACCGCCAGCGTCGCGATGAGAAAGGCGAGCTGGCGAGCCGGCAGCTCGTTATAGACGAACACGAACATCAGCAGCGCGGCGATGAGCCCGTAAGCCACGAGGGTCCAGCCGCCCACCGTGAAGAAGGGGCGCCAGGCGAAGTCGCGGGCCCGGGCCAGCGCGACGACGTTGACCACCACAGCCGCCGCGGCAACGCTCAGCAGGCCGATAGCAGGCGCAAGGGGCGGCTCATTGGGCAGCGAGGCGGAGAGGTAGCTCACCCCCGAGATGGCGAGCCCCAGGGCCAACGCCCCTACCAAAGCTACCGGTGGCAGCTTTCGTTCCGGGCCGACGTCCCCTGCCGTCCGCCCGACCTCGCTCATGACGCCAGCCTCGCCATGATGATCAGCGTCGCCACCTGCATGACCCCGAGGACGCCTGCACTGTACACGAACCGTCGCATTAGCCGCTCGATGAGCTCCCCGTTCGGCTCAGGCTTGCGCATCTCAAACAGCACCGCTAGATTGGTTGGCTCGTTCACTCCCAGGGCGACCATCGTCATTACACCCACGACGGCGAACGACGCCAACACCCACGCGTGGTGCGGATGAGCGGAGTAGATGGTGCCCAGCTTGACAGCGAGCTGGAAGCCCGCCACCAGCGTGACGGTGACTACCGTCGGCATGATCAGGGACATCTGGGGCATGAGACGGGAGGTGAGCTCAAGCCTCGCCTGCATCGACATCCGCCCCAAAAGGGGGCCAATCACCAGGCCGAAGAACAGGTCGATGATGGTCCATGCCGCCCCGAAGGCCACGTGAGCGAACTCGAGGGCCCATAGCCAGCCGCCCACAACCGCGGTGAGGAGGAAAGCCAGCGCCACCCCAACGAACGGCAACCCGGCTAGTGGCACAATGGTGCGGGGCGGTCGTGCCAGTTCCCAAACGGCATGACCCGGCGGGATCGCAGCTGGCTCGGGCGTAGCATCTGTCATGATAGTATTGACGGTATGTTACGACTGATAGCGGACCTTGTCAATAAGTAGCGAGACTGTTTCTTTGTTCAAGTGACCTGAGGTGGCGTCTGCGGAGGCTTAGTCCCCCAGGAGGGTGGTGTAGCCGAGGGCGATGACCTCTTCCACGTACTGGGAACGCCAGCCAGGGTTGGGTATGCGATAGCCGTGTTCCCGGAACCAGCGGTGGAGCTTAAGGTACTGTTCCTCAAGATAGCGTCGCCAGGAGTCCTCCTCGCTGAAGAGCTCCGGATCCACCTCCTCCAGCCTTTTGTCCGCCTCCTCGGGGTCGATGTCCAGGTCCTCTTTCCAGTATTCGGCTAGGTACTCCAGGGACTCCTCCAGCTGGCGCCGGCATTCCTCCAGGATGGCCACCATCATGCCGTGCTTGTCCACCTTGCGCCCGCGCAGGCGGACGTCCTTGGCGCATTCGGCGCACAGGGTCACCAGCTTACGGGCCTCACAGTACTCGTCTTTGCGACATCCTTCACATAACGGGGCCCAATGGGCCGCCTCGGGCGCCCGCAAATACCCGACATAGATCTCGTCGGCGAGGGCGCCACACCTGGGGCAGCTGACCTTCTCGGCTAATATCTCGTTAATGGCCCGCTGCCAGTCGATATGCATAGCTCCTCATTCATAATACCATGGGCGTATCATCGCCCTGTCAACCGCCGCCTTTTGCCCGCTAGCCCTTTGGGGCGTCCAAGGTGGGCCAGTGGTGGGCCCAAGGGCGGGCTTGCTCGTAGGCGTAGGCTGCCTGCAGCACCAGGTCCTCGCGCAACCTGGGCCCGACGATCTGGAGGCCCACTGGCAGGCCGGCATCGGTGAAACCGGCGCGGACGGTGGCCGCAGGGTGGCCCGTGAAGTTGAAGGGATAGGTGAAGGGGATGTACGCCATAGGGTTCTCCACCGGCTGGCCGGCTATCTCCATGCTGAGACGCCCATGGGCATCTATGGCCTCTGTGGCCGTGGTGGGGGTGAGGAGCAGGTGGTACCTCTCAAATAGGTGCCAGAGACGGTTGACCCACTCAGCCCGCAGTCGCTGGGCCCAGGCGTACCGCTCCACGTTCACCTCCAAGGCCCTCTCGGTCATGGCCAGGAAGCCGCGGCCGAACTCATGCCTGTGTTGCGGGAGCTTATCGGCGATGCGGGCCCACGTCTCACCAGCCTCCACCGTGGCCCACGCAGCGGCTGGGTCGGGGAAGGTCTCCTCCAGCTCCTCTACCTCCCACCCCAGCGACTGAAAGACACGGGCCGCTGCCTCCGCCTCCCGCAACACGTCGGGCTGAACCCTCGCATAACCCAGGGTGGGGCTCCAGGCCACCCGCAGCCGAGGCAACGGCCGCTCCAGACACTCGACATAAGAAATGCCTGGGTGAGGCAGGGACTTGGGGTCTGCCGGGTGGTCGCCCACCACACAGTCCAGATATAGGGCGGCATCGCGCACGGTGCGGGTGATGGGGCCATAGCAGACCATATCGCCCCATGGGAGCATATCGGTGGGGCCTAAAGGTATGCGGCCGAACTGGGGCTTGATGCCGAAGCAGCCGGTGTAGGCAGCGGGGATGCGGATGGAGCCTCCGGCGTCCGAGGCGGTAGCCAGGGGCACCATCCCTGCAGCGATGGCCGCTGCCGCGCCGCCGCTGGAGCCCCCGGGGGTCCTCTCCAGATTCCAGGGGTTACGGGTGGCGCCGAAGAGGAGGTTGCGGCAGAAGAAGGTATAGCCGAACTCGGGGACGTTGGTCTTCCCCACCACTATGGCCCCAGCCCTCTTGAGCCGCTCCACCTGCACTGAGTCCCTGGAAGGCCAGTTGTCCTTAAAGGGGACGGAACCATAGGTGGTAGGGAGCCCCGCGGCATCCTCCAAGTCCTTTACGCCGAGGGGAAGGCCGGCCAAAGGCCCCACCTCCTCCCCCCGGGCTATGCGCTCGGCCATCTGGCGCGCCTCTTGCAGCGCCTCCTCCGCCCTGAGACTTACAAAGGCGTTAATCACCGGGTTCACTTCCTGGATGTGCCGCAGACACGCCTCCATAAGCTCCACTGGCGAAAGCTCCTTCCGCCGGACAAGGGAAGCCAGCTCATAGGCGGACATGAAGTTAAGGTCCTGGGCCATGGCGTCCTCCTTGACATAACTCCTCAGAATACCATCCTGACTGTCCCGGGGCCTCCTCCACCCCTACGGCCAGGCGGCGCAAGGGGAGGTGAGGTGGCAACGAGGCCTTCAGCTCCCAGGTCAGCCACTGGGCTAACCTCTCGGCGGTGGTATTGTCGATGGGGAGGGGGAGGCAGTCCTCCTTGGGCAAGAGGTACTGGCGGCCCCCGACCTGAAGGCGATAGGCGTCACCCGTCTCCTCCACCTGCAGGAGTGGGCTTCCCATGGGCAACAGGAACCGGTGATGAAGACGGCGACAGAGGGCAGCAGCCAAGCCCCGTAGCTGGCGGAAGTCCATGACCCACCCCTCAGGCGCCAGGTCCCCCCATACCTCCACCACCAGGCGGTAGTTGTGGCCATGCAGGGGTTCCACCTCCTGGGGCGATACGGTGAAGTGGGCAGCGGCAAACCACAGCTCCGCCCCCTCTACCACCACCCTAAAGGCAGGGCCATTATACTTCGCACTATGCACCTTATGTCTCTTCCTCCGTGCGCATGCCCGGCGCCGCTGGTGAGCGCCGGGGGCTATTACCGTGTGGCAACATCTTAAGGGTGGCCACGGGCCGGGGTCAATATGGGCATCTGCTTGACAAGGTGGCGGCCCCGGCCTATTTTTTCTCCAGTGCCAGTGGTTGACAAATGGCTACCCTCTTATGCCCAAGGTGCCATAACGAGAAAGAGGAGGGGGCGAAATGAGCGGTGCTGGCCAAGCCTATCCGTTGGTGTTCGATGTGGAATACCCCGAGCGCCTGTCACGCCTGCTCATCTTTGTCAAGTGGCTCCTGGCCCTGCCCCACTGGATCATCCTCTATGGCCTAGGGGTGCTAGTGGGGGCCATCACCTTCGTGGCCTGGTTTGCCATCCTGTTCACAGGCCGCTATCCCAGGGAACTTTTCGACCTAGTGGTGAAATCCTGGCGGTGGCAGGCCAACGTCGCTGCCTACGTGGGCCTGATGCGCGATGAGTATCCGCCCTTCTCCTGGGAGGAGGGGCGCTACCCGGTCAGGTTCCAGGTGGAGTATCCAGAGCGGCTCTCACGGCTCCTCATCTTTGTCAAGTGGCTCCTGGCCCTGCCCCACTATATTGTCCTCTTCCTCTTAGGGCTGGTGGCCTATCTGGCGTGGATTGTGGCCTGGTGGGCCATCCTCATCACAGGCCGCTTCCCACGGGCCCTTTTCGACTTCCTGGTGGGGCTAGGGCGCTGGAACTGGCGTGTGCAGGCCTACACCAACCTGCTGCGCGACGAATATCCCCCCTTTAGCCTGCGCTGAGTCCGTCGCCGCCTCCCATGCCCCGGCAGGCCTCGACCCAGCCCACGCCCTGCGAAAGCCCCCTTGACAGATGGTTTTTCGCCTCCCATCATGTGGCTGAGCATCTCTCAAGGGAAGGATCTATCCGTTGGGGGTGACAGAGATGACGGAACCCAGCAGCTACTGGCAGCGTTTCTGGCAGCGTAGGCTCAGCCGTCGTGCCCTCATGAAGGGCATGCTCCTGGCTGGTGGGGCAGCGGCTGCCTCGCTAGGGGTGGCCTGTGAGGAAGAGAAGGCCCCAGCCACTCCATCCCCTGCGGCCGTGCGCACCCCGGTGCCCCCCAAGCCCGGCGGCACCGTACGCGCCCCGCTGGTGGGCCTTTCCTCCGCCAACCCACCCACCTTGGACAACTATAAGGAGCTAACTTACCTAGCCAAGATCCCAGCTGCTTGGCACTACTCTCGGCTCCTCAAGTACAAGGCTGGGCCGGACATCGACCTATTCGACTACAGCCAGGTGGAGGGTGACCTGGCCGAGAGGTGGGAGATCCCGGAGCCCACGGTGCTCATCTTCCACCTGCGGCCCAACATACGCTTCCACAACAAGCCGCCTCTCAACGGCCGCCCCCTGACCCGCGACGACATCCTCTTCTCCGCCCAGCGCATGTCCCAGGAGTCCCCCGACAGGGGGAACTGGCTAGCCTTCGTGGACCGGGTGGAGGCCCCCGACGACCGCACCGTGCGCATCATCCTCAAGGGGCCCTACGCCCCCGCCCTCACCATGCTGGCCAACCCAGAGCTCTTCTGGATCCAGCCCAAGGAGATCAAGGAGGCCAACCTGCAGGAGAACCCCATCGGCACCGGGCCCTTCATCTTCGAGGGGTTCGAGAAGGACGTGGCCATCAGGTGGCGCAAGAACCCCGACTACTACATCCCCAACCGCCCCTTTGTGGACCGGTGGGAGGCCTCGGTGGTGGGCGACCCGTCCACCATCATCGCCAACCTCAAGACCAAGACCTTCCCCTTTGCTTTGCTGGCGGCGGCCGTCTTCCCCACGGCCCAGGCGGAGCTCCCGGGCTTCACCTTCACCTTCTCTAAGAACGCGGTGCCCACCTTAATCTACTTCAACTTCGACCTACAGCCGTGGGGGGACGAGCGGGTCAGGCAGGCCTTCTCCCTGGCCATGGACCGGGAAGGGATGCTCAAGGCGCTGGACCCCACAGGGAAGGGGGGCTATCACTCGGCCATATCCCAACTGCCTCCGTGGTGGCTAGACCCCAAGTCGCCTGATTTCGGGCCCAACGCCAGGTACTTCCAGCGCAACGTCGCCGAGGCCAAGAGGCTCCTGGAGGCCGCCGGCTACCCCAACGGCCTGGACGTCAAGATGTACTATTCGCCCGTATATGGTGCGGCCTTCAACCAGATGGTGGAGCTGGTGGCGGCCACGGTGAAAGATGCCGGCTTCCGGGTGACCCTGGTGCCCCAGGAGTACGCTGCCTACCTGAGCACCACCTTCCGGGGCAACATCCGCGACGGCATCGCCACTGGGCCCCTTATGGGCTCGCCGGTGGACCCGGAGCACATCTTCTCCACTGTCTACCACCCCAATAGCCCACGCCACAACTGGGGTGGCACGGGACCTGGCTCCATCGCCCAGGACAAGACCCTGCTGGACATGTTCGATAAGCAGAGGACGGAGCTGGACCTGCAGCGTCGCATCGCCTTGGTACACGACATTCAGCGGTACTTGGCGCAGAAGATGTATTTGGTGCCCCATGTGGCCCCTGCTGGCGTATCTGGGTACTGGGCGGACATGGTGGGCTGGGGGGAGAAAGACGTCTGGTTCAGCAAGGGGGGCTATGCTTGGACGGCGGAGGTGGGGATCCACCTGTGGCTTAAGGGCGCGTAAGGCGGGGGAAGGCTGGCTGAGGCCATGACCGCCTATGTCATCCGGCGGCTGCTGTTGATCTTCCCCACCCTGCTGGGGGTGACGCTCCTGGTGGCCGCCATCCTGCGCCTCTTGCCGGGGGATGTGGTGGACATCATGGTCAGCGAGTCGGCCGGGGCCATCGACCCCCAGCAACTGCGCCATGAGCTGGGCCTAGACCGCGGGTTCCTGCAGTTTTACTGGGACTGGCTCACGGACATCTTACGGGGCGACTTCGGCAAGACGTTCCGGGGCGGACGTCCCATCGTCGATGAGCTGCGGGACCGGTTCCCAGTGACGCTGGAGCTAGGCCTCTTCGCCCTGCTCATCAGCGCCCTGGTGGCCATACCCATCGGGGTGGTGGCAGCCATCAGGCAGGACACCATCCTGGACTACATCAGTCGCAGCTTTGCCATCGGGGCCCTGGCGCTGCCCACCTTCTGGATCGCCACCTTGGCAGTGGTGTTCGCCCCGCGCTTCTTTGGCAAGTCCTTCCCCCTGTTCTATACGCCCTTTTGGGAGAACCCGTGGGCTAACATCCAGCACGTATGGGCGCCGGCCCTCATCCTGGGGCTCGCCGGGGCTGGCCCCCTTATGCGCCTGACGCGCAGCCAGATGCTGGAGGTCTTGCGCCAGGACTACATCCGCACCGCTTGGTCCAAGGGGCTGCGGGAGCGGGTGGTGGTGCTGCGGCACGCCTTGAAGAATGCCATGATCCCTGTGGTCACCTTCCTGGGGCTGTCGATCCCTGCCCTTGTGGGCGGATCGGTGGTGATGGAGTCCATCTTCGTGTTGCCGGGGATGGGGCAGTTCCTGATGCGCTCTCTCCTGGAGAGGGAGTATCTGGCTGTCCTAGCCATAAACCTCTTGGTGGCTGTGGTGGTGGTCTTCGCCAACCTGGCCATCGACATCACTTATGCCTACTTGGACCCACGAGTTCGCTTTGGGGGGGAGCATTAGGTCGTGGCTGTAGAGCAGAGGGCCCTGGGCTACCGGACCGTGGGGCAGCGGGTGGCGGCGCCCCTGGGGGTGATGGTGCGCGGATTATGGCGATTTGCCCTGCGCAAGCCCCTGGGGGCCTTTGGGGCGCTGGTCCTCCTCATGGTGGTGGCGATGGCCATCTTTGCTCCCTGGATCGCGCGATATCCTTATGACGAGTTGCACCTTTCGGACATCCTCAAAGGCCCCAGCCTCAAGTACTTCTTTGGGACCGATCAGAACGGGCGGGACATATTCAGCCGTATCGTGTATGGCGCCCAGGTGACGGCGGTGGTGGGCCTGGGGTCGGTGGCCCTTAGCGCCATTATCTCTGGAGTGGTGGGCATCGTTAGTGGCTACCTAGGCGGGCGGGTGGACACCATCTTGCAGAGGGTGGTAGACGTGTGGATGTCCTTCCCGGCCCTATACCTGCTGTTGACCTTTGCTGCCATCCTGGGGACGGCTGGCGGTGGCGTGCTGGGCATTGGCCGTGGGCCCGACTGGGGCCCCAACATCAAAGGCATGAGTCTCATCATCACCCTGGGCATCATACTGGCCGGTGGATCATCGCGGGTGGTGCGTTCGGCGGTGCTGGCCATAAAGGCCCAGCCATTCGTGGAGGCGGCGCGGGTGACAGGCGCTGGCCCCCTGTATATTATGTTGAGGCACATCCTGCCCAACGTCCTTCCGGTCATCATCGTGTTGGCCACGCTGCAGTTGGGCGTCGCTGTGCTGGCAGAGGCCACGGTGAGCTTTTTGGGCTTCGGCATTCCTCCCCCCTTCCCCAGTTGGGGGCAGATGCTGGCCGGGCGGGCTCGCGAGCTAGGGCCCCATTACCCCTGGATCGTTCTGGCCCCTGGGGCGGCCATCTTTCTCACCGTCTATGCCTTCAACATGCTAGGGGATGCCCTGCGTGACCTACTGGACCCCCGCCTGCGGGGCATGCGCTGATGCCTGGGGCGTCTGTTTTGTGTTAGACTTGATATAGCCTGCATTATGGACAGGTGGACGTCTGGGCAGCCCTTTTCCGAACCGTTTCCCGACGGCGATAGGAGATGGCCCCTCTGGCTGCCGGCTCTAGCCTTGGTGGCTGGTCTTGTGTTTCTTGCCGGCGCCCTAGGCTTCTGGCTGGGGCAACGTGGGGAGACCTCTCCTACGCGGCAGCAGACTCCCGCTGCCACCGCTGACTTCGGCATCCTCCAGGAGGTGTTCCAGCTGCTCAAAACATACTATGTAGACCCGGAGAAGGTAACCCCAGAGCTGCTGCGCCAGGGGGCCATCCAGGGCATGCTGGCCGCCCTGGGTGACCCCCATACAACATACATCGACCCTCAGAGTCACTCCCTGAGTATCGATATCGTAACTGGCACCTTCGAGGGCATCGGGGCCCGCGTCGACAAGGACCCCATCACCGGCAACATCGTCATCGCCACTACCTTTCGGGGGGCGCCGGCGGAGCGGGCTGGCCTGAGGCCTGGCGATGTCATATTGGCCGTGGATGGCCAGTCCACTACTGGCTGGACGCTTACGGAGGCCGTTCGTCGCATAAGGGGCGCTAAGGGTACACCCGTGACCCTCAAGGTCCAGCATCGGGACGGCACCATAGAGGACATCACCATCATCCGGGAGACCATCGTGGTGCCCACCGTAACTTGGGAACCTGCCCAAGACGACCAGGGGAAGCCCGTGCCCCAGGTGGCCATCGTCCGTCTGGACCAGTTCACCCAGCACACGGTGCCCGACCTACGCGAGGCGCTGGAGCAGATCAAAGGGCAGGGCTACAAGGCCATCATCCTTGACCTGCGCCACAACCCGGGCGGCTCTCTGGACGCCACCATCCGGGTGGCCGACATGTTCTTGGACCGGGGCATCATTCTTCAGCAGGTGGAGCGGGGCGGCCAGAGGCAGGTGGTGGAGGCCCGCCGCGGTGGCGAAGGGGTGGATATGCCCATGGTGGTGCTGGTGGGGCCTGGCTCGGCCAGCGGCGCCGAGCTTCTAGCCAGCGCCTTGCAGGACAATGGCCGCGCCATCCTCATCGGCGAGAGAACCTTCGGCAAAGCCACCGTCAACCAGCTGCACGAACTGTCCGATGGCGGTGCCCTCTACGTCACCGTAGGGCGATGGCTCACACCTAAGGGGGTCCCTATCGAAGGGGTGGGGGTGGAGCCCGATATCCCTGTGGACGGCATGACGGAGGCCCTAGCCCAGGGCCGCGACCTAGCCATGCCCATCGCCATCCAGCACGTCCGCCAGCTCCTGGCGCGGCAATAGCCATGCCCGAAAAAGAAGAGAAGACCATCACCTTCAACCGGAAGGCCCTGCACGACTATCACATCCTCAAGACCATGGAGGCGGGCATCGAGCTGAAGGGCACGGAGGTGAAGTCCATCCGCGACGGACGGGTGAACATCCGCGACGCCTATGTGCGTCCGGAGGGCGGGGAGATGTGGCTAGTGGGAGCCCACATCGCCCACTACCCCCCAGCGGGCCGCTTCCAACACGACCCATATCGTAAGCGCCGCCTCCTCCTCCACCGTAGGCAGATAAGGGAGCTGGTCCAGGCCCTGCGGGGCGAAGGGATGACCATCGTGCCTCTGCGCATCTACTTCCGCGGCGGGAGGGCCAAGGTGGAGATCGCCCTGGCCAAGGGCAAGCGGCAGTACGATAAGCGGGCGGCGCTGGCCCGGCGGGAAGCCGAGCGGCGCATGCGGGAGGCCCTGCGCCGCTTGGCCTAAGGATGGTATAATACAAGGCGCGGGGACGAGTGGGTTCGACAGGGAAGGTCGGGCCCGGACAGCAGGCCGAGGTCGCCGCAGGCCTCGTTAAACAGGCGGCAAAAAGTAACTGGCGAGCGCGAGCTTGCCCTTGCCGCCTAAGGTTTAGGCGGCACGTCGCCCTGGCCTCCCCCCTGGGGGTCGGGAGCGGCGCCAGAGACCAGGGGTGCAGCCTCCTGGCGCCACCGAGGGGGGCCTAAGAGGAGGTGGCTGGCCCGTCGGCACGCAGCCGACGGCGGTACGGCGGGCGAGAAGTAAGCGTCGGCTATGCCTGTAGGTGGTCCGGGTGGGTCTTCGCCTGGACGAGGGGTTCGACTCCCCTCCGTCTCCACCATTTTTTTTATTTGCGCCGTGTCATAACTCCCAGGGCCATAAAGGATAGCCCTGCTAGCCCGTAGGCCCCGATGAACATCATGAGGGCGGCGTCATAGCCACCTGTAGCATCGTAGAGCCAGCCAGTAAGGTAGGGGCCCACTACCTGCCCTAGGCTGGAGAAAAGCCCCGAAGCACCAAGGATGGCCCCGAAGTGGGCCATGCCGAAGAAACGGCTTAAAAGGAGAGGTTCCAGTAGCGGCCCCGCACCCTGGGCGGAGGCCCACATGGGTACAAACACCACCAGCATGGGCACAGAGGTGGAGATAAGCGCCAAGGTCACCGCTATCATCTGTAACAATGTAGCCGCCAGTGCCAGCCTCAGAGGGGGAATACGGTCCCCTACCCAGCCCATGGAGATACGCAGGGTGGTATACAGCCCCGTGTTAGCGGACATGATGGCCGCTGCCCCCTCTGCCGAGATGCCCCGCCACCGGAAGAAGGGGACAGCATGCACAAGGAAAGAGAGCATAGACATATACGATAGGAACATGGCTCCCACAATGCACCAAAACGCAGGCGTCCTCACTGCCTCGGCCAAGGTATAGTCATTCTTATCGGGGCTCTCGCCCCTACTCCACACCGTGGCCACCTGCGGCTCCTCCACCCCCATGGACTGGGGAGACTCCTTGATAACCAGGAGGACCACAGGCAAAAAGTACGCCAGCTGCACGATGCCCGAAATGAAAAACGCTTGCCGCCATCCCCACCGCTCTATCAGGAAGGTGATAAGGGGAGTAAAGATGAACCCGCCAACGCCGAACCCGGCGTTGGCGATGCTCATGGCCAAGCCCCGTCGCCACCGGAACCAGCGGGAAACGAGGGTCTGGACGGGGAGATAGAACATCCAGGCTCGAAACAGGGCCCCTATCCCATACAACAGATACAGGTGCCACAAGGTCTTCACCCATGGCAAAAGGAAGAAAGTGGCCGAGTTGCCCAGCACGCCCATCAACATGGCCCCCCGCACCCCGTGCCGGTCCACCCACCAGCCCACCAGGGGCCCCATAAGGCCAGAGACCAGCCACACCACACTTACCGCCCCAGAGACCTGAGAACGGGTCCAGCCGAACTCCTCCTCCAGTGGCGCAAAAAAGAGCCCGAAGGCCCAGAAGGAGATACCGGAGGACACAGCCAAGGCGCCTGCCCCGGCGGCCACCACCCACCAACCGTAGTAGGTAGGCCAGGCCCAGCGCAAAGCGAGCGCTCGCCTCATGACATGCGTAAACCATGCTATCACGGCCCTTACCCTCCACCAACCCTTGACAGGCCTCCTGCGCCATGCTATATAGAAGGGCAAACCGAATATGGCGTCTCCCGGGTGCCCGCGAGGGCTTAATAGGGAAGTGGGGCTAGAAACCCCCGCGGCCGCGCCACTGTAGCAGGGAGCCCCGGCAGAGGCCACTGTCCCCGCAGGGATGGGAAGGCGCCGAGGGCGGTGAACTGCGAGCCAGGAGACCTGCCCGGGAGAGGGGTTGCCCCCTCCTCGCGTCGGGGAGGGCACCCAGGGCGGGCTACCCTCGCCCTTGTTTGCCCTCTGCTGGCGGCGCCGTAGTGTGAGAGGGGCGGGGAGTAGCCTGATATTTTGCGGCCAAGGCCGTTCTGCCTCCCCGCATCCTCATCTGCGACGTGCGCTGTCAGCACCTTTGGCCTTTGGGGCGTCGCAGGGGGCCCCTTATCCCTGCCTGGGGGACGCAATAGTGGAGGTGTTATGCCATGCGATGGCCCCTAAGGCGCTCCTTAGTGCCCCTTGTTATACTCGTGCTGGCCCTTCTCACCGCAGCTTGTGGAGAGGAAGCACGGCCTACCCCCTCGCCTACAGCCGCCACCCCCAGCCCTGTGGCCACATTCCCCGTCACCATCACCGATAGCCTGGGGCGGCAGGTTAACATCCCCGCGCCTCCCCAGCGCATCGTCTCCCTATCGCCCAGGGATACGGAGATCCTCTTCGCATTGGGGCTGGGGCCATGGGTGGTGGCGGTGGACAACCTTTCTGACTACCCGCCGGAGGTGGAGGCCAAGCCCAGAGTGGGCAGTGCCTTCACCGGGCTAAACGTGGAAGCCATAGCAGCACAGCGACCGGACCTCATCATCTCGCCCCCTACCCGCGTCGTCCCCTCATCGTTGGAGCCCTTAGGCGTTCCCATTCTCGCCCTGGATGAGCCCAAGGACATCGAGGGCACCTACCAGCTCATCCGCACCATCGGCCGGGCGACGGGCCGTGTTAAAGAGGCAGAGGATGTGGTGGCCCGTATGCGCAAGGGCTTCGAGGAGATCGAGCGCAAGGTCATGGAGGCCCGCCTGCCACGGCCCAAGGTCTTCTTCGAGATCGATGGGACGGACCCAGGGCGCCCCTGGACAGCCGGGCCCGGATCCTTCATCGACAGCCTCATCTCCCTGGCAGGGGGCGACAACGTGGCTGGCAAAGGTCCTAGCGCCTACTTCCAGATGAGCACAGAGGAGATCGTGCGCCAGGCTCCAGACATCATCATCCTAGGCGATGCCGAATTCGTCAGCGCCAAGGAGGTGGCCATGAGGCCAGGCTGGAAGGATATCCCTGCCGTGCAAAAAGGCGCCATCTACCCCATCGATGCCGACCTGGTCTCCCGCGCTGGGCCCCGACTGGTCGAAGGGGCGCGGGCCATCGCCGCCATCTTGCACCCGCAGTTGTTCCAGGAGCGATAGCCGTGCGGGGCCGTTTCGCCCTTCTGGCGCTCTCGACAGCCCTCATGGCCGCCCTAGCTGTGGGGACGGCGCTGGGCAGCGCGGGCATTGGGCCCCGTGGCGTTTTGGCAGTATTGATCGACCGCCTCACCCCCTTGCCCCCACCCTGGCAGGTGGAGCGGTGGCAAGAGACGGTGGTCATGGACCTGCGGCTGCCGCGGGTGGTAGGAGGTGCCTTGGTAGGGGCGGCTTTGGCCTTGGCTGGGGCCCTGTTCCAATCGCTTCTGCGCAACCCTTTGGCCGATCCTTATGTCATCGGGACATCGGCGGGGGCCGCCCTGGGAGCCACCATCTCCCTCATCTTCCCGTTGCGCCTCTCCCTGTGGGGATTCGGTGCCATCTCGATGGCTGCCTTCGCTGGGGCGTTGTTGGCGGTGCTCCTGGTCTATAACCTAGCGCGGATATCGGGAGAGGCTTCGGTGGTATCCTTGCTGCTGGCGGGGCTGGCCGTCAGCTCCATCTTGGCGGCGGCCATGGTCCTCCTGCTGGTGACGGTGGGCGAGCTACAAGTGCGGCTCCCTCAACTCTTTACCTTCCTGATGGGTGGGATCACCGTCAACAGATGGGCACAGCTGGCTCTAGTGGCCGTCCTGCTGGCGCTAGGGCTTATGGCTGCCCTAGCCCTCTCGCCCTACTTGAACGCCTTCGCCCTGGGGGAAGAGGGCGCCGCGGCCGTGGGGGTGGAAGTGGAGAGGACCAAGGCCATGGTCCTGGCCCTGGGTTCGCTGCTGACAGCAGCCGCAGTGACGGTGGGAGGCCTTATTGGGTTTGTGGGCCTTATGGTGCCTCACGCCGTACGTCTGGTTCTGGGGGCGGATGCCCGCCTGCTCCTGCCCTGCGCCGCCCTGGCAGGAGCTTCCTTCCTGGTGCTGGCCGATCTTGGGGCGCGCACCCTTCTGGCGCCGGGGGAGATACCGGTGGGGGTCATCACTGGGCTGGTGGGAGGGCCCTTCTTCCTCTACCTGCTGCGGCGATACCAGAGGGGGTATGCCCTGTGAGGGCCGTCTTGGCGCTGGAGCACGTATCGTTTGGCTACCACAGGGGGCGATGCGTCCTCCAAGACGTCTCTTTACAGGTGGCACCAGGGGAGGTGTTGGCACTGGTGGGGCCCAACGGGGTGGGGAAGAGCACCCTGCTACGCCTAATGGCGGGCCTGCGCCGGCCGTGGGAAGGACAACTCCTGCTAGCGGGACGGGACATGGCCCTTATGTCGCGGCGGGAGGTGGCCCGCATGGTGGCCGTGGTTCCGCAGGAGGTACACATGCCCTTCCCCTTCACCGTGCGCCAGGTGGTAGAGCTGGGACGTACACCTTATGTCAAGCCATTCGCCTTAGGGGGAGATCATAGAGACAGGACGGCTGTGGAGCGAGCCTTGGCCTTGTTGGGCCTCGAGGGGATGGCCCATCGCCCCTTTGTGGAGCTGAGCGGAGGGGAGAGACGTCGGGTCATCATCGCCATGGCCCTGGCCCAGGAGCCGCAACTGCTCCTTTTAGACGAGCCCACGGCTCATCTGGACATCGGCCACCAGGTGGAGGTCATGGGGCTCCTATCACGCCTTGCCTACGAGGGCCTTGCCGTAGTGGCCGCCCTCCACGATTTAAACCTGGCCCTCCGGTTTGCCCACCGCGTGGCTCTCCTTCACCGCGGTCGCTTGCTGGCCCAGGGGCCCCCAGAGGAGGTTCTGCGCCCCCACCTCGTCTCGGAGGTATACGGCATTCCTCTTCGCTTACTGCGCCAGGACGGGCAGCAGGTCATGGTTTGGGACGCCCCTTACGGCGTCCCCAGACAGTAGAGCTTGAGCATCATTTAGACTAGACGCTTGAGAGCCGTTAGGCTATCCTCTTCACGGGGAGTTAGCCATGCATGCCGAGTCCCGTTCAGGCAGCAAGGTCTCATCCACCATAGAGGACTATCTCCAGGCCATTTATAGCATGGAGATGGAGGGGGAGACGGTCATCTCCGCCCGCCTGGCGCGGCGGATGCGCGTCTCGGCCCCCACGGCCTGGGCCACCGTCCAGCGCATGGCCCGCGATGGGCTGGTGACCCTCAACGAGAAGAGGGCCATAACCCTGACTGATAAGGGGAGGGCGCTAGCGGAGGAGATCGTCCGTCGGCATAGGTTGGCGGAGCGTTTCCTTATGGACATCCTGGGTCTTGGGTGGGCCGAATGCCATGAAGAGGCCCATCGCTTTGAGCACGCCTTATCGCCCAGGTTAGAGGAGCGCATTGTGGCCTTGTTAGGTAACCCCACTCACTGCCCCCATGGCAGCCCCATCCCCGGAAGCGGCGGCACCCTGGACCCTCACCTCATCCCCCTAGCCTCCCTCCAGGTGGGCGACGAGGCGGTGGTGGGCTTCATATCGGAGGAGCTGGAGGAGGACATGGAGTTGTTGCGCTACTTGGAGCGGGGCCGCATCATGCCAGGCCGCCGCCTACGGGTGCGGGAGCTGGTAAAGGCCAGCGACCTCCTGGTGGTAGAAAGCGATGGCCAGGCCGTCCCCCTGGGCTTGAAGGTGGCCCAGAGGATAAAGGTACAGCCCCTCAGGCCAGGTAGTTGACGGGGGGGAAGGGGGGTGCTAAACTCTGCATTCGTCGAGACAACCAGAGAGGGTCGATGCCTTGCCGGCTGTGAGGCTCGGCCCTTTCTGTGTGTGAAATCGGCGTGGGCCTATGCGCCAGCTCTGGTTCCGATGGGGCTTCGTGCCCGGCTTCGGGCTTTATGCCCGCACCTTCTGGCGCATGCCCCGCCTCCAGGAGTACATAGAGGCCCTGGAGGAGTATAAGCGGGAGCTGCAGGAGGAGCTGCGGGCAGTGGAGGAGGAGCTGGCGCTGCTGCGCCGCGCCCAAGAGGGGGAGAGAAAGGGCGACTAGGAGCTTTGGAAGGCACCGATGCTCACCACGGTCGTTGGGCACTACCCTAAGATCCCCAACCGGCCACGGCCAGCCCGCCTGCGCCTGGCCATCGCCCGCTATGAACGAGGTGAGATAACCGCCCAGGAGTTGGCGCGGGTGCAGGACGAGGTGACTATTGAAGTGATCCAGGAGCAGGTGGAGGCGGGGATAGACATCATCACCGATGGCCAGATCCGCTGGGAGGACGACCAGACCTACATCGCCCGCGGCCTCACGGGCTTCGCCATCGACGGCCTTGTGCGCTATCTGGACACTAACACCTATTTCCGGCAGCCGGTGGTGGTGGGGGAGGTGCGCTGGCAGGGCCCCATCCTAGTGGACGATTACCGCTTCGCCGTCCAGCATAGTCCGCGCCCAGTCAAGGCGGTCATCACCGGCCCCTACACCTTGGCCCTCCTCTCCAAGGACCAGCACTACGGTCATCGGGCCAAGCTAGTGATGGCCCTGGCCCAGGCCCTGGCCCAAGAGGCCAAAGCCCTGGAGGAGGCGGGAGCCCCCATCATCCAGCTGAGCGAGCCCATGATCCTATGGCATCCTGAGGACTGGGACCTCTTTGCCCAGGCCGTGGCCACGGTAGTGGCGGGGCTGAAGTGCGAGACAGCCCTCTACACCTGGTTCGGCAGCGTGGAGGCCATATACCCCAGGCTTCTGACCCTGCCTGTGACCACCATCGGCATCGATCTAGTCAGCAAGCCCATCAACTGGCAGGTCATCGGCCAGTACCCCTTCCCAGCGGACAAGAACCTCGCCGCGGGCATCGTGGACGGGCGCAACACGAGGCTGGAGGCAGTGGAGGAGCTAGTGGCGGCCGTTAGGCATTTGGCGCGCATCTGCCCGCCGCAGCGTCTATACCTGAACCCCAGCTGTGGCCTGGAATATCTGCCGCGGGAGGTGGCCCAGGCCAAACTGCGACGGCTGGTGGAGGGCGCCAAGGCCGCCCAACAGGCCCTGGAGGTGGCATGAGATGGCCCTGACCACCTCAGCCGTCGGCTCCTACCCCAAGCCAGACTACCTGGTCCAGGCCCGCAACGCCTATGCCCGGGGTAAGATAAGCCGCCAGGAGCTGGGGGAGCTGGAGAAGAAGGCCACCGCCTTCTGGATCCGCATCCAAGAAGAGGTAGGGCTAGATGTGCTGGTGCACGGAGAGATGGAGCGCGGGGACATGGTGGCCTACTTCGCCGAGCTCATGCCCCAAAGCATGAAGATAGGGGGACTGGTGCGCTCATACGGCAACCGCTATTACCACAAGCCCATCATCGTGGACAAGCTGCGCTGGCCAGGCCCTATGACGGTGGAGATGTGGCAATACGCCCAGTCCCTCACCAACCGCCCCGTCAAGGGCATGCTCACCGGCCCTTATACCATGGTGGAATGGTCCTTCGATGAATACTATCCCTCGCGGCGGGAGGCGGTCATGGATATGGCCCGCGTCCTGCGGGAGGAGGTAAAGGCCCTGGTGGCTGCCGGGTGTCGATATATCCAGATCGATGAGCCGGCTATCCACACCCGCCCAGAGGAGGACTTCGACCTGGCGGTGGAGGCCTTTCAACTAGTAGTAAAGGACATAGACGCCATCTTCCACACCCACATCTGCTATGGCGAGGTGGAGAAGATCTATCCCCAGATGCTGCGCCTGCCGGTGCGCCAGATCCATCTGGCCCTCAAAAACACCGACTTCGAATACCTGAAGCTGCTGCAGCAGCACCCATGGGACCCCGAAAAGGAGTTGGGGGCGGGGGTGGTGGACGTGCACGTGCGGCGCGTGGAAGAGCCCGAGGAGGTGGCCCAGGGCATCCGCCAGGTGCTGCAGTATGTGCCCCCGGAGCGGGTCTGGGTCCTGCCCGACTGCGGGCTCAAGACGCGCACCGTGGAAGAGGCCCAAGCGAAGCTTAAGGCCATGGTGGACGGAGTCCGCCTGGTGAAACGGGAGTTGGGACTATTGTAAGGGAGCCATGGAGACGATGGCGTCGGTCGCCCATCGCCAATTGGCGGAGACGGGGCAGGTGCTGGGAAGGCACGTCCTGTGCGAGTTCTGGGAATGCAACCGGGACGTCCTCAACTCGCGGCGTGTCCTGGTCACCGCTTTGCGGCGGGCGGTCAAGGCCGCTGGTGGCACTCTCCTGGGCATCAAGTCCCATGCCTTCAAGCCCCACGGGGTGTCTGCTGTGGCCCTGTTGGGCGAGTCCCACATGTCCATCCACACGTGGCCCGAGCTGGGATATGCCGCCGTAGACGTCTTCACCTGTGGCGCCACCATGGATCCATACCGGGCGGTGGACCTCCTCAGCCGTGTCCTGCGTGCCGCCAGGGCTGTGGTCAGGGAGGTGCCACGTGGCCCCGGGGTGGTGCAAGATGGGTGAACTACCCCAGGAACCCTTCTGGTACACCGAGCCCCTGCCCCCTTATTGGGACGAGAACCTTAGGACGCAGATGCGCGTCCTACGGGTCCTTCACCAGGAAAGGAGCCAGTACCAGCAGATCCAGGTATTCGACCTGGGCAGCTTCGGCAAGGCCCTCCTCCTAGATGGCATTATCCAAGCGGCCGAGGCCGACGAGTTCATCTATCACGAGATGGTGGCCCTGCTGCCATGCCTCCTCCATCGCCGTCCCCGTCAGGCCCTCATCGTGGGAGGCGGCGATGGTGGTGCCCTCTATCAGGCCCTGCGCCCACCCACCATGCGCAAGGTGGTGATGGTGGAGCTGGATGAGCGGGTCATCCAGGTGTGCCGAGAGCTGCTGCCTTCCATCTCCAAGGGGGCTTTCGACGATCCTCGGGCCCGGGTCATCATCGGCGATGGCATGGAGTGGGTGAAGCGGTTCCGCCGTCAGTTTGATGTGGCCATCGTGGACCTGACGGACCCCACCTACGACGGGCCAGCCAACCCCCTCTATAGCACCCCTTTCTTCGCCGACGTGGCAGCGGCTCTGCGCCCTGGCGGCATCCTGAGCGTCCAGAGCGGCTCCCTCACCTTCCAACCAGACTGGGTGCGCCACCTCATAGGGCAGCTGCGTCCTGTATTCTCGCACGTCCGCCTTCATACGGCGGTGGTGCCGGCCTTTCAGGCCGGGCTTTTCGCTTTCCTTATCGCCTCCCAGAGGCCCCTCCCTCTGCCGTCACGGCGGGCGTTTGAGGCCCGGGTGTCCCGCCTGGCCGACCCTCCACGCTACCTCAGCTACGAGGTGTTAAGGGCATCGGCAGCCATACCCCCGTACTTGGCGCAGAAGTTAGGCCTCCAATAGCGCTTGCCTTTCGCCCTAGCCCGTGCTAGATTAGAGGTGACGCTCTGAGCCCGCTCTGGACGAAGGGCAGATGCCTAGCGATTTAGAGACCATCTTTCACCCGCGCTCAGTAGCTGTCGTCGGCATATCTCCTCCGGAGCGCACTGAGAGGGGCTTTGGCATGGCCGCCCTGGGCTTCCTCATGGGGCTTTTGGAGATGGGGTTCCCCACCATATATCCCGTCAACCCCAAGTATGAGGAGGTAGCGGGGCTCAGGTGCTATCCCAGTCTGCTGGACATCGAGGGGCCCGTGGACCATGTCATCTCCAGTGTGCCAGCGCATGTGGTGCCCCAGCTGGTGGAGCAGTGCATCGCCAAAGGCGTGCGGTCCATCCACTTCTTCACCGCTGGTTTCCGGGAGACGGGGGAGGATGATAGGGCGGCCTTAGAAGAGGCGGTGGTGCGGCGGGCCAAGGAGGCAGGGATACGCATCTTTGGCCCTAACTGCATGGGGCTGTACGTGCCCAAGGCCAGGCTCTCCTTCTCCCCCCAGTTCCCCAAGGAGCCGGGGCCAGTGGCCTTCATCTCCCAGAGCGGCGGCCATGCCATGGACATGGTGATAAGTGGTGCAGTGCGGGGCCTCCGCTTCTCCAAGGTGGTGAGCTATGGCAACGCTGCCGATGTGGACGAGTCGGAGCTGCTGGAGTACTTGGCCACTGACGTGGAGTCGGAGATCGTGTGTGCCTATATCGAAGGGGTGAAGGACGGCAGGCGTTTCCTCTCCGCCCTCAAGAAGGTAGGTGTCGCCAAGCCCACCATTGTCCTCAAGGGAGGGAGGACGGGGGCGGGCAGCCGGGCTACCCTCTCTCACACCGCCAGCCTAGCAGGGTCCTTGGCTGTCTTCGATGCCGCCCTCAAACAGGCAGGGGCCATTAGGGTCAACACCGTGGATGAGCTTGTGGACGTGGCCATCGCCTTTCGGTTCATGAAGGCGCCTGAGGGATCGCGGGTGGCCGTGGTGGGGCCGGGAGGGGGCATGAGCGTCATGGCTGCCGATGAGCTAGCGGAGGCTGGGCTGGAGCTCCCTGAGCTACCCCGTCATACGCAAGAAGATCTGCGCCGGTTCACCCCCGTGGCAGGCACCAGCGTCCGCAACCCCGTAGATACGGTAGCCATCTGGGATACCCAGGCGTTAGAGGATACATTGCGCATCGTCGGGTCGGCGGAAAATGTGGACCTGGTCATATTGCATCTGGGGTTCGCGTTCACGTCCCCGCCCCAGGGCCAGCAGCCATGGGAGCCCCCTGTGCCACCAGATGCCTGGGCGGAGGCCATCGTCAGGGCCCGCCAGGCATGTGGCAAACCCATGGCCGTCGTCATCCGCTGGCGGTATGCGCCAGAGATCCTGCAGATGGCCCTGGCCCTGACAGAGGCGTGCTGGCGGCGGGAGATAGCGGTCTATTTCAGCCTATCCAGCGCTGTGCAGGCCGTGGCCAAGATGGTAGCCTGGCGCCGCATGTGGGAGGAGCGGTGAGGACGTCCTTACGCCTTGTGCACACGTCCGATCTGCACCTGGGCATCGATGGCCGGCGTGCCGGGGAGGGGCTAGCCCCCCTGGAGGCGGTGGCGGAGGCGGTGGCCAAAACGGGCGCCCATCTGCTTCTCCTTTGTGGCGACATCTTCGATAGCAACAGGGTGTCTGACCAAGTCATTCGTGACGCCCTTGGCCTCCTGGGCCAGATAGGTGTGCCATCCATCATCCTGCCGGGCAACCACGACTGCCACGGCCATGGCTCCGTATACCTGCGGGCGGAGACCATGGGCCTACCCCCACAGGTGCACGTCCTGAGCCCACAACGTCAGCAGGTGGTTCTCCCAGAGTTGGACGTATCCGTCTGGGGCCGGCCCCACGTTGACTATCGGGACCTGCGCCCCCTGCATCATCCGCCGTCCAGAGGCGGGCAGAGGTGGCACATCGCCCTCGCCCATGGGCACCTGGTGCGGCAGTCGTGGGACCTGGAGCGTAGCTATCTCATCTTTCCTCAGGAAATAGCCGAGAGTGGCGCCCACTACGTGGCCCTGGGCCATTGGGAGCTCCCTTACGACGCCTCGGCTGGCACTGTGGTGGCTGCCTATTCGGGCTCGCCCCAGATGGCCCGCCAGGTCTTGGTGGTGGAGCTGGACCATCAGGTGCGGGTGCGGCGCCATCCGTTAGGGCAGGGCTAGCGTCGCCCGAATTGGCGGGCCAGGGCCTCGGCACTTATTTGCACCATGGTGGGACGACCGTGGGGACACGTGTGGGGCGCCTGGGCCTCCTCCAGGCGGCGAATGAGCTCCCGCATCTCGTCTATGGAGAGGGCCTGCCCCGCCCTCACGGCAGCATGACAGGCGATGGCGGCGGCCACCTTGTCGGGGGCGCTCCCTCCTCCCTCCAGCCGGTCCAGCAGGGACCGCAGTGCGCTCTCCACGTCCCCGCCCACCAAACCCTGGGGCACCGCCCGCACTAGATAGCACCTATCGCCCAGGTGCTCTATCTCCAGGCCATAGGCAGCCAGCTCCTGACCCCAGCGCCGCAGGACGGCTTCCTCAGCGGTGGAAAGCTCCACCGTCAGGGGTTGCAGAAGGGGCTGGGAGGCCATCTGCCGGCTGGCTCGCCTTGCCACCAGCTCCTCATACAAAACGCGCTCGTGGGCGGCGTGCTGGTCGATGAGGTACATGCCATCGGGGCCCTCAGCCACGATGTAGAGGCTGGCCACCTGTCCCACCACTCTTAAGATAGGGAGGGCCCGGGTTAGGGGCTGCTGCGACCCCACAACGGCTGCTGAGGTTCTCCACTGCGACCCCCCTCCCCTCCCAGGCTGGGAGATAGAGATAGATGGGGCGGGAGCCTGGGAGAGGAGGACAGCCCGCACCGCCCTCACTAAGGCCGAAGCCACCTTGGCCTCATCACGGAAGCGGACCTGGGCCTTGGTGGGGTGGACGTTGACGTCCACCTCCTCTGGGGCCAGCCATAGGTGGACGACAGCTATGGGGTAGCGACCACTGGGCAGGAGGCCGTGGTAGGCCTCCTCCAACACGTGGGGGAGACGCCGGTCGTGCACCCAACGGCCGTTCACGAAGAAGCTCACATGCGTCCTGTTACCCCGGTGTAAGGACGGGGGCGAAACGAGCCCTTCAACTCTTATGCCCTGATATTCGCCCTCCACCTCTAACAGGGCAGCGGCCACCTCAGGGCCATAGACGGCGCTCACCGCGTCCCTCAGGCAGCCTGATCCTGTGCTCTGCAGCTGGCGGCGCCCGTCCACCGTCAGGGAAAAGGATACGTGTGGATAAGCTAGGGCATAGTGGGCTACCACCTGGGCCGCTGCCTGGGCCTCAGCGGAGGCTGAGCGTAGGAACTTACGTCGTGCTGGCTGGCCCTGGAAGAGGCGGTGCACCGTCACCTCGGTGCCGGGGCCCATGCCCCGCCAACCCCTGCCCACCACTATCCCCTCACGAGCCCGCACCCATGCCCCCCTTGTCGCATGAGGGGGGCGGCTGGCCAAGACCAGCTCCGACACAGCGGCGATGGCCGCCAAGGCCTCCCCCCGAAACCCTAAGGTGGCGATGTGCTCTAGGTCAGCCAATGTGCGCACCTTGCTGGTGGCGTGGCGGGCAAGGGCCAGCTCCAGGTCCTCCGGCTCTATGCCGCAGCCGTTGTCTACCACCCTGATCATCTGCAAGCCACCACCCACCATCTCCACGCTCACCCTGGACGCCCCGGCATCCAGGGCATTCTCCACCAGCTCCTTCACCACCGAGGCTGGGCGCTCCACCACTTCGCCCGCCGCTATATGGGCCACCACCTCGGGGGGAAGAGGCGATATCCTCACGCCCCACCTCCGGCGATGGCACGGCGCGCCCTCTCCCGCAGCTCATAGAGTTTGGTGAGGGCCTGTAAAGGGGTCATGGCATCCAGTTCCAGGGAGGCCAGCTCGTGGGCCACCTCCGTGCCCGGCGCCATCAGAGGAAGTTGCAAGCCATGCGAGGGTCGCCGCGGCCGGCGGTCGCGGGCGGCCTCCAGCTCCTCCAGGAGCTGCTGGGCCCTGGCCACCACGGCCCGCGGAAGGCCAGCCAGCTGGGCCACCTGCACCCCATAGGAGCGGTCGGCACCGCCAGGCACGATGCGGTAGAGGAACACGATGCGCCCGTCCTCCTCAGCCACTGCCACATTATAGTTGCGCACCCGCGGCAGGAAGGACGCCAGCTCCGTCAGCTCGTGGTAATGGGTGGCGAAGAGGGTCTTGGCGGCCACTTGTGGCTCGTTGTGCAGAAACTCCACCACCGCCCTGGCGATGGCCAGCCCATCGAAAGTGGAGGTGCCACGCCCTATCTCGTCGAACAGGAGGAGGGACCTGGGGGTGGCATTATGGAGGATGGCTGCCGTCTCCACCATCTCCACCATGAACGTGGAGCGCCCAGCGGCGATGTCGTCCATGGCCCCGATGCGGGTAAAGATGCGGTCTACCACGCCGATGTGAGCCTCGCGGGCGGGGACGAAGCTGCCCACCTGGGCCATGAGGACAATGAGGGCCACCTGACGTAGGTAGGTGGACTTGCCCGCCATGTTGGGCCCTGTGAGGACGATGATCTGGGCCTCATCGTTAGAGAGGTCGGTGTCATTGGGGACGAAGCGGCCCTCCCCCAAGACGCGCTCCACCACTGGGTGTCTGCCGTCCTTGATATAGATGCGGTTGGCCTGATCCACATGGGGGCGGACATAGCCATAGCAAGCAGCAGCCTCTGCCAGAGCGCAGTAGACGTCCACCTCTGCCACCACCGCCATCGTCTCAAGAATATGGGGGGCCTCGGCGGCCACCTGGGCGCACACCTGCCCGAAGATCTCCCTCTCCAATTCCAGTTGGCGCTCCCTGGCCTGCAGGATCTTGTATTCCAGCTCCTTAAGCTCTGGGGTGATGAATCGCTCAGCCCCCACAAGGGTCTGTCGGCGCTCATACCGGGGAGGGACCAGATGGAGGTTGGCTTTGGAGACCTCCAGGTAGTAGCCGAAGACCCGGTTGAACCCCAGCTTCAGGGTACGGATGCCCGTCTCCTCCCTTTCCCGCTGCTCCAATTGGGCCAACAGCTGGCGGGCGTCCCGCGCCAGGGTCCGCACCTCGTCCAGCTCCTGGGAGAAGCCGGGGCGGATGACCTCTCCCTCCTCGAGATGGGGAGGAGGGTCGTCTACCAGGGCCTGGGCCAGGAGATGGGCCACCTGATGACAGGGGCGCAGGCGGGCGATGAAGTCCTCCAACAAGGGACGAAGGCCGGGGGGCAGCCGCCCCAGGCCGCAGTCCAGGGCCTCCCGCAGGTCGGGGACGGCCTCCAGGGCACGAGCTAAGGCCACCAGGTCCCGCGGGGTGGCGCGGCCGGCCGCCACCCGCCCCAATATGCGCTCCACATCCGGAAAGCGGTCCAAGGCCCGGGCTACACGTCCCCGGCGCACGGCAGAGCTATAAAATAACTCCACGCCATCCTGGCGGCGCCGGATGGCCTCCACATCCAGCAGCGGTTGGCCCAGCCACCGCCGTAACAGCCTGGCCCCCATGGGCGTGCGCGTCAAGTCCAGAACGGAGACAAGGGATGGCCCTCCCTCGCCGCTTAGGGGCCGGAAGATCTCCAGGTTGCGCCGGGTGGTGGAGTCTAGGAGCATGAACGATGACGGGTTATACATGCGCAGGCGCCCCAGATTGCGAAGGGCAGCAGGGGCGTTCTCCTCCACGTATCGCAGGAGGGCAGCGGCCGCCAAGGCCGCCAGCTCCTTCCCTACCAGGCCCAAAGCGTCCAGGCCCGGGGCCTGGAAGTGCTGGAGGAGTCGTTGGACGCCCTCTTCATCCACGATGGCCTTGGGCAGGGTAGTGATGGCGCATGGGGCCTCTCCCTGCCATCCTTCGGGGGCCAGCAGCTCCGCAGGCCGTAGCCGCTCTAGCTCCCCCGTCAGCATGGGAAGGGGCAGCTGAGTGCAGGCGAACTCCCCGGTGGAGATGTCGGCATAAGCTAGGCCTGCCTCCTCACCCGCCTGGACAACGGCAGCCAGGTAGTTGTTGACCCGCCCATCCAACATGGCCTCCTCCACCACCGTACCAGGGGTGGTGACCCGCACCACGTCTCGGGCCAGGAGCCGCTTCCCCTTGCCGGGGGTCTCCGTCTGCTCGCAGATAGCCACCTTATAGCCTTTGGCAATAAGGCGGGCCACATACCCCTCCAGAGCGTGATGGGGGATGCCAGCCATGGGCACCCTCTTGCCTTTGCCCACAGGGCGGCTGGTGAGGGCAAGGCCCAGCTCCCTGGCCACCACCTGAGCATCGTCATCAAACGCTTCATAGAAGTCGCCGAGGCGGAAGAGGAGGACAGCGTGAGGATAGCGCAGCTTCAACGCCAGGTACTGGCGGCGCATGGGTGTATCCACATGAGGGCCCTTCATGGCTTCTGGCGCCAATTATATCCAAGCGGCCAGGTCGGGTGGCCACTTGCCATTTATCGGGTCATAGGTCCCGTCGTCGCGGCTTTCGCCCTGTTACAGAGCCTCGGGGCTTCGGGTCGATTCCTAGGGATACGCCATGCGGGTCTCCTGGCGCGCCCTTCTTGTGCTGGCTTTCATCGCCTCTCTGGTGTTAGGCGAGGGAGAAGCCATAAGGGGCCCTGTCCACAGGGCCCAGGGAGGCCGCACGGTGGCCTCCCAGGGCATGGCCACGGAGCCCACAGGGTATCTCAGCCTCCTTCAAGCAGACCTTCCCTTGCTACCTGACTTCATCCTCACCGAGGCCTTACAGCCACAGCAGGTGAATAACGTCACACCTCTCTTGCGGGGAGGGGAAGGGGTGAAGGTGGGCATCATCGACTCGTTTGCTGGCTTCCAGCGCCTCCTGGGGACGGAGCTACCCCCACCGGAAAGGGTCGTCTACCGCTCCTTCACCCCCTCCCCTGGCGCCACAGCCCACGGCACGGCGGTGGCCGAGATCATCCACGATCTGGCTCCGATGGCCACCCTATATCTGGCGGAGGCTACCACCGTAGCTGAGGTGGCCCAGGCCGTGGACTGGCTCATCTCCCAGGGGGTGCACATTATCAACATGTCCCTTAACGCCCCCTTTGCCCCACCGAGCGACGGGCGGGGTTTGGATGCCATCACCGTAGAGAAGGCAGCTGCCCATGGCATCTTGTGGGTCAACTCCGCCGGGAATTATGGCAATAAGCATTGGCGCGGGCCATGGCGCGACCCCGATGGTGACCTGGTCTTGGACTTCCGGGACGGTCTGGAGGCCAACATCATGAAGGTACCCCAGGAGGCGTCCTTCATGGTGGTACTGCGATGGGAAAACCCCTGGCCCGGGGCCTGTGACGACTACGACCTGACGGTTCAGTGGATAGACCCCACATTGGGGACACAGGTGCGGACCTCTGAGGCCCCCCAGGACTGTAGCTCATCGTCCCAGCCCCTGGAGATGGTGAGCAGCAAGGCTACCACGGTCGATGGCCGCCTGTTCATCTCTGTGCGCCGCCGACCCACGGCCCGGCCCGTGACCTTGGAGCTGTTCGTCATGGGGGGTGTCTTGGAGGAGAACACCCCTCAGGCCAGCGTGGCGCCTCCCGCCGATAGCGCCAAGGGTCTGGCGGTGGGTGCCGCCCCCTATTACGACCTGGGCCACATCCATCCCTATAGCGCGCGAGGCCCGGGAGCCCAGGGGGTGCTGAAGCCCGACTTCGTAGGGCCTGACACCGTCTCCACCGCCACCTTTGGCCCTTATGGCTTCGCCGGAACCTCGGCAGCTGCTGCCCACATTGCCGGTCTGGCGGCGGTCATCAAGGGCGCGCGGCCCCAATGGGGCCCCCAGGAGATAAGGGAAGCCCTCAAGGCCTGGGCATGGGACATGGGCCCCTTGGGCCCCGACACCGACTTCGGCTACGGGTCTATCGACCCAACTGAGGTGGCCCGTGGGGTCCTCGGCCCACCCCTGCCCCCTGCCCCCGCCACCGTGGAGCCCTACGATGACCAGCTGGTGCAGGTGAGCTGGCAGGCCCGGCCAGAGGCCACCCACTACCTCTTCTGCCTGGACCTCCGGGCCGACTTCAGTAGCCCTTATGCCTCCTGCCGAAAGGTCGGTGTGGGCACCACCGCCCTCCTGGTGGAGGTGCCCAAGGTGGACCAGGTGCCATACTACTTCCGCGTCCACGCCTGCAACGAGAACGTGTGCTCCGATGCCGCACCCGCCGGGGGGGTTGTACGCCGCATCCAGGGAGGGGCGTTGGGCTGGGACTATTATTTCACGGCCTATCAAAGGGATGGGATGACGGTGGCTGCGGTGCGCAGCCTACGCCCCTTGCCCAGCACCATCCGCCTTTACCGCGGGCTGGTGGGGGCCTATCCTTGGTTCTCCTTGGAGATGGAATGCCCACAGGTGCCGCCAGGAGGGGTCTGCCGCGGAATCTGGCCGGCCAGCTCCATAGCCAGCGCTGTGCAATCGCTGGCGCCTTGGTGGGATCTGAGCTCTGCCCTTATCGTGGGGCCCTAGAAGGCGTCCACCACCTGCACAGCGGCAGGCGCCACCTCCCGACAGGCGTCACACTTGATGCACAGGGCCTGCTCAATGCGATAGCGCCCGTCTTCGCGCACGACGGCCCCCGTAGGGCACACATGGGCGGCCTCTGCTAGCTCGGGGGCCTGCTCTACTATCTCATAGCGCACTAGGCCCCTGCACACACGGGCCGGGCATCGCCGTCCCAATAGGTGAGCATCCAGCTCTTCGCGAAAGAGCCCTAAGAGGGACATGATGACGGTGGGGGCAGCCTGGCCATGGGCGCAGTTGGAGTAACGCATGGTGGAGGCCAAGAGTTGCATCAGCTCCACGTCCTGGGGGCGTCCCCCTCCCTGGGCGATACGGCGCAAGATCTCCAAAAGCCGGCGGGTGCCAGCAAAGCAGGTGGTGCAGCGGCCACAGGACTCATCCTCGGCGAACCACTCGAAGTATATGGCCAGGTCCACGACACAAGTGGAATCGTCCATGACCACCAGGCCGCCTGAACCCATGAGCATGCCCATCTCCCGGAAGGGCTCGGGCTCCAAGGGGAGCCCATCCCCAGCCATGATGCGAGAGGCAGGTACCACCCCTGAGAGGGGCCCTCCCGGCTGCACCGCCTTCAGGCGCCTGCCCTCGGGCACGCCCCCGCCTGCCACCAGGATCACGTCCCGTAGGGGGGTCCCCAAAGGCACCTCCAACACTCCTCCTCGCCTGATGTTGCCGGAGAGGCTGAACATCTTGGTTCCCTTGTTACGCTCCGTCCCCACGGAGGCATACCACGCGGCACCGTGGCGCAGAATAAGGGGAACGTTGGCATAGGACTCCACGTTGTTGACATTAGTGGGCATGCCAAACACGCCCGCCTGCGCCGGGTATGGCGGGCGGATCTTGGGCATCCCCCGCATGCCCTCGATGGAGGCGATAAGGCCCGTCTCCTCGCCGCAGACATAGCTCCCCGCCCCCCGCACCACCTCCAGCTCCAACTCCAGAGGCGAGCCTAGGATGCCCCGGCCCAAAAGCCCCATCCTCCGGGCATCCTCTATAGCCTCCTGCATGCGTTGGACAGCTAGGGGGTATTCATCGCGGATATAGATGTAGCCGTAGGAAGCACCTGTGGCCCAGGCAGCGATGGCCATCCCCTCGATGATGAGGTGGGGGTCACCTTCCAGCAGATTACGGTTGACGAAGGAGCCAGGGTCGCCCTCATCGGCGTTGCAGATGAGGTATTTAGGGGTGACGCGGGCCTGGCGCAAGAAGTCCCACTTGCGCCCCGTAGGGAAGGCGGCTCCTCCCCGCCCCCACAGCCCGGCATCCAACACCTCCTTTATGACCTCCTCCGGCGTCATGTCCAGAGCGCGGGCCAGGCCCTCATACCCCCCGCGGGCGATGTAGTGCTCAGCGTTGGCGGGCTCGATAATGCCCACGTTGGCCATAAGACGCCGCACCTGCAGCCGCATCCAATCGGTCTCCTGCAAGAGGGGAAGGCTGGCCATGGCGGTGCCGTGGTAAGCCGACGGAGGGACCCCTTCTTCAGGGATCATCCCCAGGGCGAGCTCAGGCAGGGCCTTCTGGGGGCCCAGGACAGCTTCCAGGAGCCGAGGCACGTCCTGGGCCAGCACGGGCCCATAGAGAACACGCGGATAGCCCGGGAGATGGACGTCCACCACAGGGTCGGCGAAGCAAAGGCCAGGGCACCCCACCTCCAGCACTAAAGCCTCCTCACCCCGTCGTGCCACTTCCTCTCTTATGGCAGCCAAAGTCTCGTCCGCCCCTGCGGCTTTTGAGCAGGTGGCCACCGCCACGCGGAAGATGGGAATGGAAGGCTCGACGAGGAGGCGCCACCGCTCCTCGGCTGCCTGGCGAAGGGGGCGATAGGCGTCTAGGGCTGTCATCAGGGCTGCCCCCCCTCCTTGAGACGACGGGCCAGACGCACCGCCTCGGCTACAGTCAGGGGCCCGATGTAACGCCCCCCCACCCGCACCAGGGGCGCCAGGTGACATGTGCCATCGCACTGGACTAGGCGGAGGCCTACGGCCCTATCGAGGGTGGAGCTATTCATGGCACAGCCCAACACCGCCTCTAGGGCTGCGCGGATGTTCCGTCCGCCTTTCAGGAGACAGGCAGGCCCACTGCACCACTGGACCTCTACCTTAGGGGGCGGCTCTGTGCGGATCTCTGAGTAGAAGGAGATGACACCATAGATAGCCGCTGGGGTCGTCTGGAAGTGGGCGGCGAGCAAAGGTATGGCCTGCGGTGGCACATAGCCCATCTCCTCCTGGACACGATGTAGAGCGTCTAAGAGGTGGACCTCGCTTGGCCGCAACCCGGCCAGGAGGTGACGAACCCGGGCCTGGACATCGGCCCCTTCAGCGGTCACCTCCACTGGCCGAAACCTGGAGGCATGGCGCGATGTTAGGGACATCCTTACGTCCGCATTGTAATGGTCGTCATCGCCCTCGGGCAAGGGGAGTGGTCACGGCCAGATCCTCATGGACCAGCGCGGCCACCGTTTCGCCTAGACGGACGCTGTAGTTCTGCCCCCGGTCCTCGGGGAATATCTGGGACATGTTGGCCAGGTAGAGGCCCGGGACGGGGGTGCGATGGGGCGGGATCCTGCCGGCGTTGGCCACGGTGAAGACAGGCTGGGCATGGCGGCCATAGAACACCCACCGGCCCTCCACCCATGATGCGTCCAACTGAGGCTGTATGCGCCGCAGAGATGGCAAGTACAAGTCCCACAGCTCCTCCTCCCCCATGGACATCAACGGCGAGTCCGGCGAGAGGTAGTTGCTTATGTAAAGCACATGTAGGCCGCCGTAGTTCTCCTTGCTCACTAGGTTGGTGTGTTCGATGAGGGCCAGGAAGGGGAAGGAGCGGTCGCTGATGGCCAGCCAGTAGTATGGCGTTACAGGGCGGCGCAGGGCCAGGACCATGCACAGGGCATCCTGGTAAGGGATGCCGCGGCAAAAGGAGAGGTAGTCTTCGGGGAGCATGGGCACCAGGCGCAGGAAGACCTCGTTGGCCACCGTCGCCACGATGGCATCGAAGGGGCCCCACCTCTCCCCCTTGGCCTCCAGGGCTACAGCCCTGCCCTCCTCCACTACCACGCGTTGCACGGGGGTGGCGGCGTGGAGCTGCCCCCCTAGGGCGCGGATGCGGGCCACCAGCTCGTCCACCACCAGGCCGAAGGACCCCAATAGGTAGCCCAACACCTCCCGCCAGGCCCCCAAGCGCCTGGAGGAGAAGCGGAGGCGGATCTTATTCCACAGCCAGGCCATCACCACCTCGTCGCCCATCTCGCCGAACTTGCCATAGAAGAGGGGCCCCCACACCACTTGCCAGCTGCGCGGCCCAGCAAAGCGGCTCACCCACTCCCTGGCCGTTACCCCCATGAAAGGCGCCATGTCCGTTTTGCGCCGCAGGTACAGGCCCATAAGCCCCAACCTTATCCTCTCCAGCGGGGGGAGGGGGGAAAAGCGTAGCAGGTCCAGCGGGGTCACGAATGGGTATATGCGCTCCTGCGAATAGATACCCACTGAGGAGGGACGCCACACCAAACGGCTTCCCAGCCCCAGCTCTCCTATGAGGGATATCATGGCGGTATCGGTGGTGAAGATATGGTGGTAGAAGCATTCGAGGCGCTCCCCTCCCACCTGGAAGGTGCGCACCAAGCCTCCCCATTGAGGAGCGGATTCGAAGACATCTACCTGGTGTCCTTTTTGCAGCAAGCGGTAGGCGGCCGTAAGCCCCGCTATCCCCCCGCCGATGATGGCCACCTTGCCCACTACTTGGCCACCTCCGCCGGCTGCCGCGCCATCGCCCGCAAGGGGACCTGCAGCAGCCACAGGAACACCAGCCCCACCACGATGACGGGCACTAGCAGGAGCCCATGGAGAGCCACAGCATACGCCGACGCCACCCCTCTGGCCACCCCTGCCCCTACCATCACCTGCTGCGAGGCCCACTCAAAAGGCCCCACGCCCCCAGCGCTGGAGGGCACAGCGATGGCCAGATTGGCTGCGCCCGTCAACACTAGGAACGTGGCGAATCCCCCCTGGATGCCGAAGCCCCACCCCACCACGAAGTACATGGTTGCCTCCAAGGCCCAGGCCACGCCCCCTGTAGCCATCACCCCCACAAGGGCCCACGGCGACCGCAACGCCATGAGCCCGTCCAGAAAGGCATCCGCCAGCTGCAGCACCTTGCCTTGCCACGGCGTAGGCAAGGGCTGGCAAAGGGCTTTTATCGCTTTCTCTGCTGCATCTCTCTTCATCATGGCGACCACGAGGATCAGGAAGGCCACCACAAAGAGGGCAGCCATGGCCATGGCCAGAAGGCCCACGGCGCTACCCAGCCCGATGAATGCCCCCGCCACAGCCATTAGGGCCACCAGCGTCAGGCCGTCCGCCACCCTCTCCACCACCACCGTTCCCAGGACCGCTGCTTTGCTGAGGGCATAACGCTCCCCGAGGATGTAAGCCCGCACCAGCTCCCCCAGCCGCGCAGGGAGCAAATTGTTAGCCATATAGCCGATGACCAGCACAGGGTAAAGGATAACAACAGGCAAAGGCCGGAGAGGGTGCAAGATTAGCTTCCACCGTAAGGAGCGAGGCCAGGCTGCCACAAACCACAGCATGACCCCTAGCACCGCCCAGCGATAGTCGGCGTCCCGCATGGCGTTCAGGAACTCTCGCAGGTCCGTCTGCCAGAAGAAGAGGGCCAGGAAGAGGACGGTGCCCCCAAGGCCCAACCATATCTGCCTACTCTTCAGCTGCCCCATCTTCACCGTCCCAGTATAAGTTTCAAGGCTTCCTAGGCATAGCGAGGTCAGGGATGGAGAGGGCCAATAAGAGGCCAGAGCCAGAATCCATCACGTACAGGAGGTCCCCCACCACTGCCAACCCCTGGGGAACCATCAGGGGGGGATCCGTATGCACCATGGCCTGTAGACGCCCATCGGGCCCCAGGATGAGCAGCCGCCCAGGGGCGAAGGCCTCAGTCACCAGGCGTCCGTCGGGCAACAGGGCCATATAGGGATGGGACCCAGGAAGGGAGGTCCGCCAAGGGGTCACGCTCACCGCTTGGAGAGGCTCCAGGTCAGGGCCCAAGAGCTGCAGCCGGGCATTGCCTAAATCGGCTACCCATACGCCGCCGTCGGGCCTGGGGGCCAGGCCTGTGGGCTCGAGGAAACGCCCCTCCTGTCGACCCAACCCCCCCGCTATACGCAGCAACTCCCCTTGAGGAGAAAGTCTAATGATGCGTCCCGTGCCCGTATCGCTGATGAGGAGCTGGCCCTGGTGGTCCAGCGCTATGGCGCGGGGGCCCCAGAAGGCTGTAAGGTCCGGGTTGTCCAGGCTGGAGGCCGGCCTACCCCATAGATGGCGCACCTCCCCCCGGGGAGTCACGGCCACCGCCCGGTGGTTCCAGGTGTCCAAGGCATATATGGTGCCGTCGGCGGCCACCCGTAGGTCCGCCGGTTGCTTCAACCCGTCCGCCACCACCTGGGCCTTTTCTCCCTCCAAGCGCAGAAGCCGTCCGTTGGCCGTATCCGCCACGTATATGGAGCCCTCGGGGCCAGGGGCCAGGCCGGTGGCCCCCTGAAGACCACGGCCATCGGGGGCCACCGGGGAGAGCACCTTGGCTGGCCTCACTGTGATCGTGGGCACCGTAACTTGCGACAAAGGCCATGGGCTGGCCTTGGGCATATAGAGCACCTCGTCCACTGAGCCGCACCACGGACACCGTGCCCGCACATCGTCCGTGCCCACCACGGGGGCCGGGGGCTCCCGCCATAGCAGGTAGCGCCACCAGTTGCGCCAAGTGGAGGCGCGCCCCATGTCGCCCAACAAACCCCTGACCGACCTAACCAGGTCTCCCTTGTCGATCCCACGGTAGACCTCCGGGAACCACCAGCGCAGGGGATGGCGGTATGGCTCCTGATAGGCAGCGAGGTAGGGGTCCATGAGATGGGCATTCTCCAGGGCGAGGATGACCACTGCTCCCTCGGGGAGTTGCAGCCTCTGGCCCCCTGACACGAAGTGCAAGTTGCGGTAGTGGCGCAGGTACCATTGCCAGGGCCAGGCATAGGTGGTGTCCACCACAACAGGGAGGTCACGTCCCACGCCCGTCTCCTCTGCCCATCGCTCGATGCGACGGGCCACATCGGCCACCGCTGGCGAGGTCTGGGTATAGACCATCATCTCCCTGGGGACATCGCCGTTCTGGAAGGACACCATGACCGTAGCCCGCAACGTCAGGACGGCCAGGGGTGCCAGGGCCATGAGGGGGATGGCAGCGAGACTGCGGCGCGCCAATATGAATAAGGCCAGGGCACCTCCTGCCACTGTCACCAACGCTCGCCAGGACACCCAGCCCGGTGGGCCCAAGGCCCCCCACACGGCCGCTCCACCCCAAAGGAGGCCCGCTGCCGTCATAGCCCACCACTCCTGCCGCGAGCCCCTCCACCTCCCCCACCAACGCCCCAGGGCATACCCGGCCAGCACGTTCAACGGTAGGGCCAGGTGCGTGGCCAGCCAGGGCATCTTCTCCCCAGTGAAGGAATAGGCAAAGAGGGAGCCTGCCAGCCAGAAGCACAAGAAACGCTCGAACATATCCCCTTGTACTGCCACAAAGAAGACCACAGCAGCCACAGGCACCAGGAAGGCCCACTGCGCCGCCCCCGTATCCCCTTTGGCGCCGAAGAAGAGCAGTAGGCTCAAGGCACTGGCCAGGGAGAGCATCCAGGAGGCGATCCCTCCCCGCACGCTGTAATAGACTAAGGCGACTCCACCTATCGATAAGGGCAGGAACTCGTAGGCCGACAGGAGCACTAAGTAATAGAAATCGGGCTGGTCACCACGTCGGTATCCGTGTTGAGCTAGCCAGTAGTCCAGCGATCCCCAGATGCCCGTGGCCAGGCCCTGCCAGTGGGTGAAAAATGTGGTATATAGCAGCACGAAGGGCACGTAGAAAGCCGCCGCTACCGCCCACCAGCTACGGCGCCACGTTGTCCCCACCAACGCCGTAGCCAGAAGCAAGGCCAATACCACCACCGTCCCCAAGGCCTGCTCGCGGGTCACGTTCCGGAACCAGAGGAAGTGAGACCACACCACCTCCTGCAGCCTGCGATCATCTATGCCCATCCACGCCAGGGGCAGTTGTACCGCCGCCGCTAGCTGGGGGGCGGTAAGGGTACCCATCACTAACATCAGGTCGCCAGCCCGATGCCATCGCCGGAGCCCTATCCTTTCCCGCCACCTCCCCACAGGCCACAGGGCGACTATCACCCAGGCAAAGAAGAGCAATCCCACCAGTGCCACAACCGCCCTTATTCCGCCCAGGCCCCTTGCCTCACATATCTGCCCCCAGAAGTGATAGGCCAGCCAGATCTCCAGGAAAGATAGAAAAATCGCCAAGTGAATGAACGTGTTCTCCATGGTGGCGAAGGAGAGCCCCATCACCAGGCCCAGGAGGACCAGGTGACGCATGTGCCCCTCGTCCAGGTATTGCCACATGAGGATGGCCAAGGCCATGGTCAGGAAGGCTGTGTACATGTCGTCGCGGGCGAAGCGGCTCACATATACCATCACCGGCGAAACCGCCAGCAAGAGGCTCACAGCCAGCGCCCCCGCCCTCCCCAGTCTCCTTCGCCAGAAAATGGGTAGCGCCAGAAGGGCTGTGCCCACAAGGGCTGCAGGCACCCGCGCCGCAGCATCGCCGTCGCCTAGCAGGAAGAAGGCGAGGGCAATGGTGAAGAACTTTAGAGGACCATGCATCATAGGCATGTGCTCGTAGGTGCCGTCTCGATATAGGAGCCAGGAGAAGAAGGCGTGCAGGCTCTCGTCATGGTGGAGGGCACGGTCCCCTAAGCCCCATAGCCGCAGCCCTGCCCCCAAGGCCAAAATAGCCCCATACGCCAACGTCTCCCACGACAGGGAGATGGGCAAGGACAAGGCCCTCTCTATCCCTAGTGCCCGGTAGACCGCTGTCCGCTCTTCGCTCATGACCTCAGATAAACCTGCACTTGCACGTCCCTGGGAGCCCTCGGTGGCTCGCGTAATAGGAACCACCGCCAAGCAGCACGCGGATCCAGAGGAGGCAGAGATGGGGCTACGGCCACCGTCCAGGCCTCCCCCTTGATAAAGCCCAGGGGCGTCATGTCCACTTGCCCGATGTACAACTGGACGTCTGTCGTGGGATCGCCCACCACCAAGGGTCGGTGGCGCAGATGCCAGCCCAACCACCGCACATCTTCGTCCAAGCCGAGGGGTCCCTCAACCCCCTCTTGGATTTGCCGCAGCAAAGGGGTCACGCTAAGGGTTGGCAATGGGCCTCGCACAAACTCATGGCCGGTGCGGAAGCCCAGGGAAGAGGCCCCATGAAGCGAGATGGCCAACCATAGCAGGGCTCCAACGAGCACAAGGGGAGGCGCTGCTCGCTTGCCCAGGAGGGCCCAACCTCCCAACGCCAAGATGAGCAGGGCTGCCCCTAAGAGCCAGAAGCCTGCAGCCTCCACCCAACCCGACTCCCCCCAGGGGCGCGCCCACCTCCCCAACACCACTGCCATCATCCCCATCCCTCCAAGGAGAGGCACGGACATGGGCCAGGTGCGTCGAAGCTCCCGCCAGGGTACCGCAGCCAAGGCATGGGCGATGCCCGTCCCCCCTATCAAGGACCATGGAAGGACTAGAGCCAGTAGCTGGCCCACGTGCCGATGGGATGCCAGGGCCAAAGCTAGGGCGGCCACGGCCACCCATATCAACAACATACGCTCACCAGGGGCAAGGGCCCGGGCGTCCCTCCACCAGCGGAGGACCAGCCAGGCGGAGCCCAACACCCCTATCGCCAGGAGGAGAGGCTCATAGCCCAGCAACGCCCCCAGCACCAGGTGGCGAGGCAGCCCATCGCCGGGTAGCTCCAACATCTTCGCCCATAGCTGGAGGCCTGGCGACCAAAACCCATCGGGCCCCGTCCCGTAGCGCACGGCCCCAAGGACAACGGCTCCAATAAACGCCAAAACAGCGGCCACCAGGGCCCATGGCTGGCGCAGGAAGCGTCGCAGAGTCGAGTCCCGGCCCTCTATAGCCCCATCCACCACCACAAAGGCCACGATAGCCAGGGCACCCATGACCCCCACCTCGTCGGACCCCAAGGCTAGCCCCGTGAAAGCCCCAGCCACTGCTGCCCACGGCCAACCTCCCCCACCGCTGAAGCGGAGCAGGGCGCCACTGGCCAATAGGGTGCTCACGGCCCCTACGGCCCCCGGCACAGCCGTCCGTGACGCTCCCACAGCCAATGGCGAGAGGGCTAGGAGGAGGCATGACACCGTGGCTGGGGTTCGGCCTAGAGGGCGCATCCACCAATAAGCCAACGGCAGGAGGAGGGAACCACACGCCGCTGCCACCGCCCGTGCTGCCCACTCCCCATCGGCCCCCAGCCGGAAGATGAAACTAGTAAGGGCAGCGCCCAGGTCGCCAGGCCAGTCCGGGGGGATGGACCCTTGGGCTACCGCCTTGGCCATAAAGGCCCTTTCCGCCTCCTGTACCGACAGGGGAACGGCCTCCAACGAAACGCCCCTGAGGGCCACGCCTATAGCTATCACCACCAGCAGCGCCGCAAGCCCCACATCCAAGGCCAGGCCCCTCGCCCAGACCTCACCCGCGGATGGCGACGCAGTGGGGAGGAGGGCTGACCGCCAAGAGGGTACAAACTTCACGGCCTCAGCAGGGCATCCACGAACCGCTCTGCATCGAAGAAGGCCAAGTCCTCCGGGCCTTCCCCTGTGCCCAAGAACAGTATGGGGAGCCCCATCTCATGGACAATGGCGAACGCGACCCCGCCCTTGGCTCCCCCGTCCAGCTTGGCCAGGAAAACGCCTGTGACCCCCACAGCCTCAGTGAAGACCCGGGCCTGCTGAATGGAGTTCTGACCGATGGTGGCGTCCAGCACCAAGAGCACCTCATGGGGGGCTCCCGGCAGGCGGCGCGCCACCACCCGCTGGACCTTGCGCAACTCCTCCATGAGGTGTGCCTTGGTGTGCAGGCGACCGGCGGTGTCCACCAGGACTAGGTCGGCATGGCGGGCTACGGCAGCGCTGATGGCATCGTATACCACTGCCGCGGGGTCAGCCCCCTCCCGTTGGGCCACCACATCGGCCCCTACCATCTCCCCCCAGCGGCGCAGCTGCTCGATAGCGGCTGCCCGGAAGGTATCGGCGGCGGCCAACACCACCTTCATCCCCTCTGATGTGTAGAGATGGGCCAGCTTCCCGATGCTGGTGGTCTTGCCTGCGCCGTTGACGCCCACCACCAGCACCACAGCCGGCCGAGGCCACGGCCCCTCCCTTCCCCATAGCTGGCCACGGGGCGATACTTTTTGCAACAGGGCTACCATCTCCTGCCGCAAGAGGTGGAGGAGCTCCTTCTGTTTCTCGCCACGCCACCTAGCTTCCAGGCGGTCCAGCAGGAGGGCGGTGGCCTGTACGCCCACATCAGCGCCCAGCAGGAGCTCCTCCGCCTCCTGCCGCAGGGCATCGTCCCAGCTACGCTGGAAGAGAGCAGCAAGACGGCCGAACCAGGTGCGGCGAGTGGGCTCTAAGGCTTTGTCCCTACCTTTTTCACCTTGTAGAAGCCGATGCATAGCTAAGGCCCATGATAACAAGGCAGGGGAGACGGGTCAAAAAGGGAGCCTAGGCCCGCAAGGCCTCGGCCAGGGAGAGGGAAAGGGCTCGTGAGACGCCATCGGGCCCCATGGATATGCCGTAAATAGCATCAGCTGCCTCGATGGTCCTGCGATTGTGGCTGATGACGATGAACTGAGTCCTTTGGCAGAGACGGCGCAGCCCCTCGGCGAACCGCACCACGTTGGTCTCGTCCAGCATGGCGTCAGCCTCGTCCAGGACACAGAAGGGGAAGGGGTTCACGGCCAGAAGGGCGAAGAGGAAGGCCAGGGCCGTCAAGGCCCTCTCCCCTCCTGATAGCTGGGCCAGGGAGCGGACCCGCTTGCCAGGGGGTCGGGCTATTAGCTCCACTCCCGGCTCGGGGCCTCCCACCAGGTACAGCCTCGCCTCCCCTTCGGGGAAGAAGGACTGGAAGAAGCGGGAGAACTCATGGGCCACCGCCTCGAAAACCTCCTGAAAGCGTTGGCGGGCCCACTCCTGTAGCTCCCGCTGCGCCCGGCGCACCGCTGCCTCGCCCGCTCGCAGGTCGGCTAGCTGGGCCTGTAGATAGTCATAGCGCCCCTGTATCTCCTGCAGCTCTGTAAGGGCATCCTCGTCCACCTGTCCCAGACGACGAAGACGTTCTCTCAACTCGCGGACTCGCTCCTCCAACGCCTCTGGATCCCCCTGAGGATCAACAGGCGGAGGCGGCGGGAAGGGAAGACCGTCCTCAGCAGCCCGCGCCGCCGCCTCCTCCAGCGCCCTCTGCCACCGCTCCTCGTCGGCCTGGGCATGGGCTAGGGCCCGTTCCACATCTACCAGCTTCTCTTGGGCTGCCAGGAGGCACGAGCGCACTTCCTTTTCCCGGGCCTCCAACCGGGATACCTCCTCTAAGATGGGCGCCATGGGCGGCAAGGCCTCCAGTTGCCGTCGGCACTCCTCCAGCTCCCGCTGCCTGGCCGCCAAGGAGGCACGGAGGGACTGCTCCTGCGAGGCCAGGTCTTGCAGTTGTCGCGTCTTGGCAGCCAGGGCCTGGGAGAGCTTTTGAAGGCGCTCCCGGCGGCGCTCCTCCCCACGCCGCAGGTTCTGGAGCTCCCCCTCCAGCGCCGCGGCCCGTGAGGCCGCTTCCACCGCCTGCGCCAGAAGGCTCTGGCGGGCTGGCACCAGCCCCTGGACGAGCGAGGCCATAGCTGCCGCCTCCTCCTCGGCCTGCCTTGCCTCTTGGAGGAGGGAGGACGCCCTTTCCTGTAGACGGTGCGCCTCCTTTAGGGCAGCCTCGTCCTCTCGACGGAGGCGGGCCAGGGTGCCCATGACGGCCTTCAGCTCCCCGCGGAGACGACCCATCCGCTGGGCCCGCGACGCAGCCTCTTGGGCCCACTGCCTGGCCTCCGCGCGCAGCCGTTTCTCTTCCTCCAGCAGATGCCCAAGGGCCTCTTGGGCAGCCTTCAGGCGCCTGCGCGCCTTTTGCGCCTTCTCTTCTGCCTCCTCCAGCTCCTGGCGCGTCCGGTGGGCCGATATCAGCCGCTGGCCTTGCGGGGAGCTCCCCACCCCGATACCGCCCCAAGGGAAGAGGACAAGGCCATCCCTGGTCACCACTGTGAGGCCCCTCTGACCCACCAGGGAACGTGCGGCATCCAGGTCTTCCACCACCAGGACATGGCCCAGCAGGGCCTCCACCACGGGCCGGAACCCCTCTTCGCACTCCACTAGCTGGGATGCCAGGCCTAGCACCTTTTCGCCATGGGGAGGGGATGGCGGAGAAGGCGGCGTCACCCCATCCAGAGGCGCGATGATGGCGCGAGCGACGCTGTCGTGATGGAGGGACAAGGCTGCCTGCAGAGCCTCCTCAGCGCCATCTACCAGCAAAGCGCGGATGGCTTCACCTAGGGCGGAGGCGATGGCCTTCTCCAACCCAGATGGCACACGCACTACCTGCCCCAACACCCCTCTCACGCCGGACACAGAGGCGCCAATGGCAGCCAGCAGGTCTTGAGCTTCCTGGAGACGGGCACGCAACGCCGCCGCCCTGGCTTCCTCCCCTTGTAGCTGCATACGGGCCTCCTCCACCTCGGCACGGAGGGCCTCCATACGCATGTTCAGCTCGTCCAGAGCCGCCTGCAGGCGCCTCTCTTCTTGATGGGCGGTGCGAAGAGCAACGACCTCTTGGGCCAGCAGGCCCACCAGCTCCCGGCGACGGGCTTCCGCCCTTGCCGCCTGCTGGCCCGCACCTTCCCTCAAGGCCGCCGCCCGCCGTTGGGCCTCGGTAGCCTGCTGTCGCAGGCCTCTAGCCCGCTCCAGGGCCGCCTGCCGACGTGCCTCCGCCTCCCGCCATTGGGCCTCCACCTCTGCCAGACGGCGCCTGGCTTCCTCCTCCCGCCTCCGAGCATTTGCCAACGCCTCCATCACCTGCGTGACATCCCCAGCCGCGGCCTCCACCTGCAGCGCCCTTAGCTCCTCGTTCAGGGAGGCCACTTCCTCCGCCAGCTCTTGGCGCCTCAGGCCCATGTCCCCTAACCTCTGTTGGGCCAAGGCCACCTCCCGTTCCAGCTCATGGAGGCGGTGGGCCACCTCCTCTCTGCGGTGGGCGACCTGCTGCGCCTCCTGACGTCTTGTTTGCAGGGCCTTCTCCAGGGACGCCAACTCCTGGCGCCATGTCTCACATCGCTCTCGCAAGGAGTTGGCTTCCTGCTGGGCATGGGCACGCTGCTGGCGGGCCTGGGATAGCTCCGCCTGCCCCCTGTGCCAGAGAGCGAAGTAGTAGTGGTGCAAGGCGCGGGCCAGCTCTTGGGAGAGCCTAGCATGTTGGGCGGCCCGGCGGGCCTGGCTCTGCAGACGCTGCAGGCGGGGTTGTAGCTCCCGGAATATGGCCTCAAGCCTTCCTTTGGCCTCTACAGCCGCTTCCAGATGACTCTGGGACTCCTGAATGCGAGCCTTATAGCGGGCTATGTCCGCCACGTCCTCGATGAGCTGCCGCCTCTCCCAAGGCCTCATCTCCAGGAACCGCTCCACCATGCCCTGGCCGATGAAGGCGTAGGAGGCGCCGCTCACGGTGGCGCCCGTCAGGTGTAAAAGGGCATCCGATATGTCCCGCAGGCGGGCGCGTCGGCCGTTGAGCCAGAAGTCCCCCTCCCCGGAGCGGTGGGCACGCCGGGCGATGCGTAGCTCACCGTTCTGTGTGGCCAGCACCACCACCACCTCCGCCCGCTCTGCCGCGGCGCGGGCAGCCCCCCCAGCGAATATCACCTCCTCCATGCGGCGGGTTCGTATGATGCGGCTGGACTGCTCCCCTAGGGCCCATCGCAGCGCCTCGGCCACGTTGGACTTGCCCGAGCCGTTAGGCCCTACGATGGCAGTGATGCCTGGGGGGAACTCCAAGATGGTACGGCGGGCAAAGCTCTTGAAGCCAGCGATCTCCACCCTCTTCAGGGAAACCGGCCTCATGCGGAGTGGGCTAGCGCCTCTAGCGCCTTGCGTGCAGCGTCCAGCTCGGCCTGCTTTTTGCTGGCGCCACTGCCCTGGCCCAGCACTTTGTCGCCCAGGAGCACCTCTACGGTGAACGTGCGGGCGTGGTCAGGCCCTTCCTCCCTCACCAGCCGGTACCTGGGGACCTGGCGCCAGCGGGCCTGCGTGATCCGCTGCAGCTCCGACTTGCTATCTATCACCGGCTCCCCCGCCCGGATGCGGGCTATCTCCGGCCTGAGGATGCGTAACACCAGCCTCCTAGCCGCGCGCAGCCCGCGGTCCAGGAAGACAGCGCCGATAACCGCCTCCAGGGCTCCAGCCAGGTTAGATGGCCGCTTCCGCCCCCCAGACTGCTCCTCTCCCCTCCCCAAGAAGAGGTATTCGCCCAACCGCAGCCTCTCGGCCACTGCCGCCAGGGTGTCCCAGCGCACCAGGGCAGCCCGCATCTGGCTCAGCTCTCCTTCCCGCCGGCCTGGGAAGAGCTCCATGAGGTGCTGGCTTACCACCAGGTTTAGGACCGCATCCCCCAGGAACTCCAGCCTCTCGTTGTCCTCCTCCCCCTTGACCTCGTTGACGTAGGAGCGGTGAACGAGGGCCGTGCGCAGCAGCTCCGGCTGCCGCAACTTCACCCTCAACACCTTCTCCATCTCCCGCCAGTCCCTGGGCTGCCTACCCATAACCTAACCTCAAAACCGGTGCTGGGAGGCTGTCACAAGGCCCTTTGGAGGCTTTTGCTGGCCCTTTCGTCCATCTTCGTCCGCATCATATACAGCAGATCCTCACCGTGTCAAGGAGAAGGCCTATAATGGCCGTGTTGGGGAACCCGGCCATGGCTAACTTGACACAAAAATTATGGAGTTCCCTGGAGGCTGGGCAGCGTCGTGTCCTCCTGGTGACCCTAGCCCTTGCCCGCATCCGTGGCCTTTCCGTCTACCTGGTAGGGGGGAGCGTCCGCGATCTCCTGCTGGGCTGCTCGTCCTTGGACCTGGACCTGGTGGTGGAGGGCGAGGTATTGGCGCTGGCGCAGGCGGTGGCATGGCGGCTAGGGGGGCATCTGGTGGCCCACCCTTTGTTTGGCACCGCCACCTTGCGGGGCCCCCACTTCCAGCTGGACTTGGCCACCGCCCGCCGCGAGCGGTATCCCCGTCCTGGCGCCCTGCCCCAGGTGGAGCCGGCCACCATAGAGGAGGACCTGGCCCGCCGCGACTTCACCATTAACGCCATGGCCTTGGGCCTCACAGGCCCCCATCAGGGCCGGCTCCTAGACCCCTTCGGTGGGCAGAGGGACCTAGTCGCCAGGCTGCTGCGGGCCCTCCATGAAGCTACCTTTCGCGACGATGCCACCCGCATCTTGCGCGCCGCCCGTTACGCCGCCCGCTTCTCACTACGCCTAGAGGAGGGCACCGACGGCTGGTTGCGGCGGGACGTGGCCTACCTGGATACCATCACCGGAGCCCGCCTCCGCCACGAGCTGATGCGCATCCTGGAGGAGGCCCAACCCGAGAAGGCCCTGGGCCTGCTGCAGGCGTGGGGCGCCCTGGAACATCTTCATCCCTCCCTCCGCCTGGCTCCTCCGCTGATGAAGGCCTTCCATCGTTTGCGGAGATTACGGCCTTCTTGTCCCTCCACCTTGGCCTACCTTGCCCTCCTCTCTTCCCCCTTATCCAGGGAGGAGGCGGAGGCTCTTGCTGCCCGGCTGGCCCTCACCCGTCGGGAGCGGGAGGTGGTGGTGACCATGCCCCGTGCCGTGGCCACCTTACCCATCCTGGAGGCGGCAAGACGCCCCAGCCAGATAGTGGAAGCCCTGGAGCCCCTACCCGAGCCCTGCCTGTGGGCCCTAGCGGCCCTAACACCCCAGCCCCTGGCCAAGAGGCGCGTCTTGAGATATCTTGAGCGATGGCGGCACCTGCGGCCGGCCCTGCGCCCCCTTCAGCTCGAGGCCCTGGGGGTGCCCAGGGGACCCCGCTTGCAGGAGGCGTTATGTGTCTTGCGGCAGGCACGACTGGATGGGCGTGTGCGCACCATGGCGGGGGAACGCCGCCTGATCCGAAGCTGGCTCAGGGGTGGAGAAGGCCATGGATAATGTACAAAACTGCGCGGTCTGTGGCGAGCCTTTAGACGGCATCAACGTGGGCCTATGCAACGGTTGTGGCCTCCCCTTCCATTTCAACACCGAAGCGGAGGCCCACAGACCCGAATGCGGACAGGCCTGGCTTCACCCCCAGTATCTCACGGTGGAGTTCGGGTGCTTCATTTGCCTAGGGATGGCCCCCGGCAGGGAGCCGCCCGTGGGTTTGGGGCACTGAGGGATCACCACCCATGCGGTGTAGGGTGTGCCGGTTGCCGGTAGAGGCGGGGGAGGGGATATTCTGCTACCTGTGCGGCCAGCCTTTCCACTTCGCCCGGCAAAAGGCGTGCGGGCGAGCCCTCCCTAACCCCGCTGCCTGCTGAGGGATGATCTATCTCTGCGCCGTGTGCGCAGAGGAAGTGGAAGCCGCCTAGGTGGCGAAGGCCTCCAGCAAGCGGGCTACGGCCTTGGCCCCCCGCAGGAAATCCTCGATGCGGATGTGCTCGTCCGGGGCATGGATGCGGGAGCCAGGATAGCCCACCCCGAAATCGGCCACCGGCAGGCCCAGCCGCACGAAAGGATAAAGGGGCCCTGTGCCAGCCATAGACGGCACCACCGCCGGCTCCCGGCCATAGGCCTCCTTTAGGACACGACACACCAAGGCCACAAACGGGTGGTCGATGGGTGTACGGGCGGGGCGCTCCTGGGCCAGCGCTCGCACCTCCACATCGCCGAAGCCTTCCTCCTGTAGGTGGCGGCGCAACTTCTCCAGAATGTCATAGGGGTCTTGGTCGGGCACCAGTCGGAAGTCGAGCTTGGCCACTGCCCTTGCTGGCAGGACAGTCTTGGGGCCGGGCCCCGTATAGCCGGCCAGTAGCCCATCAATGGTGGCCGTGGGCTCAAAGATGTGACGTCGGCGCACCTCGGCATGAGAGAGCTGGCAGATGAACTCCCTGGCCCCATAGGCACGCAACGTCTCCTCCTCCTCGCTGGGCAAGGAAGCCACTGCCTCCTCCTCAGCCGGTGTGGGGGGCCGAACATGTTGGTAGAAGCCCGGGATAAGGATACGCTCCTGGGCGTCCTTTATGGATGCTAGGGCCCACACCAGACGCCAGGCGGCGTTGGGGAGCACCGTACCCCACGAGGAATGGGCGTCGCGGGCCAGAGAGGAGACCTCCAGCTCCACATAGAGCAGCCCCTTGACGCCCAGAGTAACGTATGGGCGGCCGTCCCACGTGACCCCACCGCCCTCCCATATACAAGCATCGGCCCGCAGCAGCTCGCGGTTTTCCTCCACCCATCTCTCCATATTGGGGCTACCTATCTCCTCGTCACCCTCGATACAGAACTTGACACTACACGGCAGGTAGCCCCGCACCTCCCGCCAGGCCCTGACGGCGAACATGCGGGCCAGGATGTTACCCTTGTTGTCAGAAGCACCGCGGCCGTAGAGACATCCTGCTCGCACCACCGGCTCGAAGGGAGGGGATGACCACTCCTCCAGGGGCTCGGGGGGCTGGACATCGTAGTGGTTGTAAAACAATATGGTCTTGGGGGAGCGGCCTTCCTGATATGCCCAGACGACGGGGTTTCCCTCCCCAGGCTTGGGCACCAACTTCACCTGAAATCCCAGGGCCGCCAGTCGGTCCGCCAAGTAGTGAGCTGTCTCATGGATGGCCCGCCCCTGAGCGCTCACCGAGGGCAAACGCACCAGCTCTTGTAACTCCCGCAGGGTCTCATCCAGACGGGCATCTAAGAAGGCTAGGACGTCGTCCACCTCATCCTCCCGCAGGACGCATCATGATAACACCTTCGCTATCAACCTCTGCCGGCCGATAGCCCAGCCGGAGCCAGAGGTAGAAAGCCAGGCCAGCGTCCAGGGGCACTCGAGCCCAAAAAAGGCGCGCCCCCTTTGCCGTAAGCTCCCTTTCCAAAGCACGCACCCCTTCGCTACCTATGCCCCAGCCCCGCCGGTGCGGAGCCACAACCACGGTGGTCACCTGGCACTCTCCTCCCTCCAGGAGGTAGCCTACGGCCCCCACTAGCTCCCCCGCCATATCCAAGGCCATCATACGTCCGCGAGCATGAGGGCACCACTCCCGCACTTTCAACTCCTCCTGGGGCGAAAGGGGACGCAGGGATACCCTGGCACAAGTCATCCCGGCAGCAGATCGGCCACCATCTCCTCAAAGGGACGCAGGCGCCCCACGTTCAGGCCCGCCGCCGGATAGTACCGACCCTCCCGCAGCAGGGCCAGCATGTGCTCCTGCGACTCCAGCTCCTCCTCAAAGACAGTGACGAAACACCCGAGGCCATTGGTGGAGTGGCAATCGCTGGCGCCGATGCCCTTCTTGCCTAGGATGCGAGCCACCTGGAGAGCGAAGAGGTTCTCCCGGAGGGTGCAACCACCGTTGGCTACCTCGATCTCGTCCACCAATTGAAAGACGGGCAGGCGGGCGGCCTCCTCGGGGGTCATCTCCACTGGTGCCCGCCCATCCCGACGGTAATGCACGGGGTCAAAGAAGTGGCGGAAGGGATGAGCAGCGATCATGAACCCTCCCACCTCGTCCACCACTCGCCGCAGCTCGGTGGCCCGCCGGATGCCCGGCACATACCGGGTCAGGCCCACCACGATGATGTGCCCCAGGTCGGTGGATACCTCCATGCCCCGGCTGAGGAAGATGCCCTCTGCGCGCTGCCGGAAGCGCTCCCACTCGTGGTCGTCCCACGCCCGGTCGTGCTCGGTGATGTTGACGCCCGTAAGGCCAATGCGACGGGCCTCCTCCAGGAGCTGCTCCGGGGTGAGGGATGAGTCGGAGGCCCCCCGCACGGTGTGCACATGCATATCCACGATGGTGCCCATCCCGCCTCACCTAAATGTCAGGGTCTACGCCTTCATCTTAATGGTGGGCCCAGGAGGGGGGCAAGGAGCGCCATGCCATCATCGCCAGGCCGTGCCACAAGCCCCTCCCGAAGGCTAGCCATGGGTCAAGACGGAGCCGCCTGGGAGAGGTAGGGAAGGCCCCAACCGAAGGCCCCCGCCCACAGGGCCAGCCCCAGCACCAGCCAGCAAGGGGTGCGCCCCCAGATGTAGGCCACACACCCCAACACCAGAAAGGCAAAGCTCACCACCCCCAATGTGTAAGCGAGGTTGGGGCTCCCAAGGCCTGTCCCTGGCAGATGGTGGTGAGCCCCCCTATAGAGGATTCCTAGGATGATGCCTACCAATGGCCCCCAGGTGAAGAGGAGGAGAGATACAGGCACCGTCAGCATAAGGGGATTGATGTTGGGAGCGATGGCCTTGGCCAAGGTGGGAACATGTGCCCGGGCCCGCACCAGGCCCAGGCTTATGGGCCACACCGACACAAGGGAGAGCACGTAGCCCAACACAGCACCGGAGAAGACCTCAGCCAAGGGCCTCCCTCCTGCCTACCGTGCAGGTTACTATCACGTGGGCCCCCGGCGCCTTTACCCGGGCCGCCAACGCCTGTGCCTCCTCTCGCCCAGAGGCCAGGGCGAAGAGGGCGGGGCCGCTGCCCGCCAGATGGACCCTGCGCGCCCCAGCCTCCAGCAACGCAGCGCGGTAGCGGGCTATCTCGGGGAACAGGGAATACGAGACGGACTCGAAGGCGTTGTACATATAATTCTCGTCCACCCGCTGTGTCTCCCATAGCCGTTCCAGAAACCGCTGGGTGAAGGTGCCGTCGCTGTAGGAGGCAGGGGTCAGGAGCCGGTACATGCGGGCCGTCTTATCGGGCACCCGCAGGGGGGGCACCACCAGCACCAGCCAGACTTGAGGAGCGTCCGCTAAGGGGCTGAGCTGCTCTCCCCGCCCTCGGGCCAGGGCCGTCCCGCCCAGCAGAAAGAAGGGGACATCCGAGCCGAGGCTAGCCGCCACCTCCATAAGCCGCTCCTGCGGCAGGTGCCAGCCCCTGAGGCGGCAGATGGCTCTTAGGGCAGCGGCGGCATCGGCGCTCCCTCCTCCCAACCCTGACGCCGGCGGGATAGCCTTGTGGATGATCACCTCCACCCGTGCCTGCGGGTCAAGGGCGCGCACCGCTCTGGCTACCAGTTCGTCCTCCACTGCAAAGGGACCCTGGCACCGCACTGTGAGGGAGGAGGCCGGGAGGATGGTCAGCTCGTCCCAGAGGCCGATGGTCTGCAGCACGGTGCACACCTCGTGATAACCGTCAGGGCGGCGACCCACCACCTCCAGGGTCCAGTTGATCTTGGCCGGCGCCCGCACCCGCACAGGCTCACCCATGGCCCACCTGCCCCCAAGCGCGCACCACGTGGAATAGACGCAGCCAATCCTCCAATGTCAGCTCGCCGGGTCGCCGTGCTGGGTCTATACCTGCTGCCCTCAACCATTCCTCCGCCACCTGAGGCGCCACCTTGAGCCCAATGGTCAGGGAATTGCGCATCTGCTTGCGGGGCGCAGCGAAGCCAGCCTTAGCCACCTTCAGCAGCGCCTCCATATCCTGGGCAGGCACAAGGGGCTGCGGCCGCACCTCCAGCCTCACCACCGCCGAATAGACCTTGGGGGGAGGCCGGAAGGCCCACGGCGGTATGACGAAAAGTAAGCGTGGGCTCGCTAGTAGCTGGGTCTCCACACTCAGGTAGCTCATCCTCCCTGGGGAGGCCACCATGCTTTGGGCCACCTCCAGCTGCAAGGTGATCACTAGCCACCTGGGCTGGGGAGTCGCCCTCAAGAAATGCCTCACCACCGCCGTGCCGATGGAGAAGGGGAGATTGCCCACCACCACGTAGGGGGGGCCAGAGCCCGCCATGGCTAGCAACTCCGCAGGGGCCACCTGTAGGACATCGGCCTGTACGATCCACAGATGCGGGGTCCCAGAGAAGCGGTCCTGGAGTCGGGAGGCCAACTTCTCGTCTATCTCCACAGCGATGAGCCTAGAGCAGTATGGTAGCAAGAAGCGGGTCAGGTTGCCTGGGCCCGCTCCTACTTCGATAACCGTCTCATCAGGGCTGGGGCGAGCGGCCTCAGCTATGCGCCGCAGGTAGCGGCGCTCCACCAGCCAGTGCTGGCCCAGGGCCCGCCGACGCCCCCTCGATATGGCAAGACCCCCCACAACATCTACGATAGCCCATCAGTCCAGGATGTAGATGGTCACGTAGCCCGTGCGCCAGTCAGGGATAACGCCCTCAGGATAGGCCAAGTCGATGACGTAGCCGCGGACGGCCCCGCCCGTATCGGCAGCGATAGCCATGCCGTAGCCGGGCACGCACAGCCGCGTGCCCAAGGGGATGACGGCAGGATCCACAGCTACGATGCCCTTGCGCACCGGCAGGCCAGTGGCCGTCGTACTTCCTGCGCCGCCTTCGCCCGGCTGATACCAGGCGGCCCAAACGGTGAGGGCCTGCTTATAGGGTGTGCCTGCGCACTCGTCTGTGGCGGCCCGGGCCAAACCCACCCCCCTCACAATGATGGTGGGCTGGGGAGCGAGCATCTCTTCGCCCACTGGCCTCCTCTCCCATAGATGACCGTCTTTGTAGACCACATCATAGTGCTGACGACGCAGGCCGTCCCGCCCCTGGGCGGCCACATAGCTCTGCCCCAAGGGCAAGCTGGGGTCTTGGCGGTACTCCGTGGGATGGGGGATCACCTCCTCCACCGTCTCCCTGGCGACCAGGACCCTTGTGAGCCGGACCACCGCTCCGTCTCTAAGTGGGGAGTCCAATGGTGGCGTCACTTCATCGAACGGGCCCAAGGCGAGCCATTGCTCCGCCAGCAGCTGTTCCACAGTGGCCGCCTGGGTGCGCAACCTTCTTGGCTGGCCCCCCACCACCAGCTCCACGTCCTTAGCGCGCACCACCACCACATGCAGGCCGGGGCTGAGGGGCCAATGTGGGGGCGGGTACACTATATCGCCCACCTCTAGGTGCACACCCAGACTGGCCAGGCCATCGCCTACCGTCCCTGGCTCAGTGGTGACCCAGAGGGGGAACCCGTCCTCCAGCACCCATTGAACGTGGTCGGCAGATAACACAGAAGAAGCTTCTTGGCCGGAAAGGGCGGTTTCCAGGATCTGCTCCCCGAAGAAAGGCAACAAGGCGGAGGCCAACAGTAGGCCACCCACTAGAGCTGCAGGGGATCGCCTTTTAAGGCGCCCCTTTAAGTTGTCTTCCTTCACACCCCTTTCCTGTCTTCCTTTTTGCTCAGGCGGCCGTGCACCCGCCTTCGACACGGCGCCACGGCCTTGCCCACAGGATCGGGCTCCGGCCAGGGTGACCTATGGCACCCGGGGCGCCCACTTACCGCTGCTCCCTTCCGGGCCTGACGGGGTTCATAGGGCCCCGTCGCACAGGGCCTAGCCATCATCGCCCTCACCTGAGGGCAGACACCCCAGCCCCGGCCTCGGGCGGGAGTTCGGCCCCGCTATGGCGGATTGCGGGTTCAGGGCACCGCCAGCTCCCCGCCTAGCACGGCCGCCCCTCATAGACATTGCCCGTTCTCACGACTTCTGTCAACCCCACCTTGCCCCCTAGGGCTGCCTGATATAGAATGACGCCTGCATCCTGGGGACATGATGGTCGAAAAAGGGGTCATCCTGGCTGCCGGGTTCGGCACCAGGCTTCTGCCCGCCAGCAAGGCTGTGCCCAAGGAGATGCTGCCTCTTCTGGACCGCCCCATCATCCAGCACATAGTGGAGGAGGCGGCAGCAGCGGGCATCACTCAGCTAGTGGTGGTGGTCTCCGGGGGCAAGGAGGCCATCGCCTCCCACTTCTCTCCCTCCCCCCAACTGGAGGAGGCCCTGGCCGCCAGAGGCGAAGGGGCCATGCTGGAGGAAGTGCGGCGTCTATCATCGCTGGCCTCCTTGGCCTTTGTATACCAGCATGAGCGGCTGGGCACGGGCCATGCCCTTCTGCAGGCCCGCCACCTCCTGGGCCAGGGGCCCTTCGCCCTGTTTTACCCCGACGACATCATGCTGGGCGACACCCCTGCCATCGGCCACGTGGCTGAGGCCTATGAGCGATACGGCCGGCCTATTTTGGGAGTATGCCCTGTGCCTCCCAAAGATGCCCACCGTTATGGCCTCATCTCCGGCACACCCCTGGGCGATGGCCTATACCGGGTGGCAGCCACGGTGGAGAAGCCCCCACCTGGGGAGGCCCCCTCCAACCTAGCCCTGGTGGGGAGGATGATCCTCACCCCTGAGGTCTTCTCTTACCTCGACGAGACCCCTCCTGGGAGGGACGGCGAGATATGGCTCACGGACGCCCTGGGGCTCCTTTGTGCCCGCAGCGAGGTCTATGCCTGCGTCCTCCCTCATCGGTGGCTGGACGTGGGCAACCCCTTGGGGCTGTTACGCGCCTCCCTTGTTCTAGCCTGCCGTGCCCCCCGCTGGCGGGCGGAATGCCAACAGATGCTCCAGGAGCTGACATGGGAGGTTGGGCCCTCATCTTGAGATGCGCATCCTGGTGTTGGGCATCCCCCTTCCTCATCCCGACTTCGACAACTACTCTTTCCTCAGCGCTCCTTCGTTCTTCGACTACGAGGTGATGGTGGTCGAGGGCCAAGCCCTGACGACAGCCATAGCCCAGGTGGTGGCCGGTGAGCCAGCCCACCATGCCTTCGATGGAAGGCAGGTAGTCAACGGCCCCAGCTCACCCCAGACTATCTCTGTGGCGGAGCTGCTGCGCTTACGCCGCCTGGAGGCCCGCCTCTTTTTGGAACGGGGGGGCCTTCTCGTCCTCTTCGCCTATCCTGACGTCCCTGTCCCCGGGGTGGAGGGGCTTGGCCACCTCCATCGCTACTATTGGCTGCCTGAGCCCGGCCGTCCCTGGCACGAGGTGCTGACGCCGGGGTTCGGCGGCCGCGGCGTCGTCTTAAGCGATGATTCCCACCCCTTCGCGCCCTACGTGCGGGAGTATGGCCGCCGTCTCTCCTTCCACGCCTACCTAGCAGAGGGGAAGGCAGAGGCCCGCGTCTTCGCCCGCAGCCCTGGAGGGGCAGGGGTGGCCGCTGAGCTTGCCCTTGGGGGTGGGCGCCTGATACTTTTGCCTCCGATAGGGGATCTGGACCCTACCTACGATCGGATACCATTGGCCCAAACCCTCCACGGGTGTATCTTGGCTGCCTGGGAGGCCTTGGGCCAGACCATGGGGGGCGGATAGCTATGGAGAGCTTAAAGGGAAAATGGGCCCTTATCTTGGGCGCCTCCAGCGGTCATGGCGCGGCTACAGCCATCGAGCTGGCCCGGCATGGCATGAACATCTTCGGTGTCCATCTGGACCTGCGGGCTACCCTGCCCAACGCCCAGCGGGTCATCCATCATATCCAGGATCTGGGGTGCCAGGCCGTCTTCTTCAACACCAACGCTGCCGACGATGCCAAACGCCAAATGGTATTAGAGGCCATTCGGGAGCGACTCTCGCCTGGAGAGCATATCAAGGTCCTTATGCACTCCTTGGCCTTCGGCACCTTGCGTCCCTACGTCCCGGCTAATAGGGAGGAGGCTGTAACCCGTGCCCAGATGGAGATGACCCTGGATGTCATGGCCCACAGTCTGGTCTACTGGGTGCAAGACATGTTTTATAAGGGGCTGCTGGGGCCCGGGAGTAAGGTGTTTGCCATGACCAGCGCCGGCTCCCACCGCGTCTACCCCACCTATGGGCCGGTAGGGGCGGCCAAGGCCGCATTAGAGTACCACGTCAAGCACCTGGCCGTGGAGCTGGCCTCCAGAGGCATCGCCGTTAACGCCATCCAGGCCGGTGTCACTGACACCCCGGCCCTGCGTAAGATACCCGGACATGAGGTCATGCTCCAGTACGCCCGAGAGCACAACCCTGGGGGGCGCATCACCACCCCTGAGGACGTGGCTAGGGCCATAGCCCGCCTCTCCCAGGACGATTCCCCTTGGCTTACGGGCAACATCATCCGCGTCGACGGCGGCGAAGACCTGGTCATGATATGAGGAGGTGAGCCTTGATCGAGATCGGTCGCGATCTGTACAGGCGGTTGGAGATTACCGACGTAGACGGCGAAGTGCTCTTGACCATCGAGCGCCTTCCCAACGGCAACGTCATGGTGGAGGGGCGCATTTACGGCCGCGACGGCCGACTGCTGGTGACCATCGACCCCGACGGCATCAGGGAACACGGCCCGGTGCAGGTGATACTGGGCGGCGGTCCCCCTGGCTAACGGCGGCGCCGCCCCCGCCGTGCCGGGAAGAGCCCGGCCTCCCGTAAACGGTCTATAGGGTGCATAACCCCCGAGGCATCGCGGTACCGCCAGAACCGCCAGCCGTTCTGGGCATACCCTAGGATAGCCACCGCCGCCGCCGAGGGGCTGGGATAGCGCCTCCCATCCACCTCTACCGCCCCATCCCGGTGTAATAGGCCGCGATAGCTGCGCCCCCCAGCCTCGCCTATCACCGCCAGCGGGAAGAGCAGCTCCTCCGCCCGCTCCCCCTCGCCACCTCGCGCCTCCAACTGCTCCAGCCGCCACTCCAACAGCTCCAGCGACGACCGCGCTAGGGCCGCCAGCCGCCTCAGCTCCTCCAGCTCCCCCTTCATCACCTATATAGCTAAGCCCTAAGAGGCTCGTTAGTCAACCTATGCCGCCATCACCCAGCATCGATGCAGCTAGTTAGGCTGTTTAGGTTTCTTAGTTTCACCTCTCGCTTTGCTAAGCCTTATCTTAGGAACCTTGAGATGGTGCGAGGGGTGATGATAGCATAGGGAGTGCATGGAGAGGGAGCGGATACGCAATTTCTGCATCATCGCCCACATCGACCACGGTAAGTCCACCTTGGCCGACCGTATGCTGGAGGTCACTGGGACCCTCCCGGCACGGGAGATGGGAGAGCTGGTGCTGGACGACATGGAGCTGGAGCGGGAACGGGGCATCACCATCAAGGCCTCGGCGGTGCGCATGCTCTACAAGGCGCAGGACGGCCAAGAGTATGAGCTAAACCTTATCGACACCCCTGGCCATGTGGACTTCACCTACGAGGTCTCTCGGGCCTTGGCCGCCTGCGAGGGGGCCATCCTCCTGGTGGACGCCTCCCAGGGCATCGAAGCTCAAACTCTGGCCAACTTCTTCCTGGCCTTCGATCAGGGCCTTGTCCTCATCCCCGTCGTGAACAAGATCGACCTGCCAGGGGCAGAGCCTGAAAGGGTAGCCAGGGAGCTATGCGACACCTTCGGCTTCCGCCCCGAAGAGATCCTCTTCATCTCAGCTAAGGAGGGCACAGGCGTGCCCCAACTCTTGGAAGCGGTCATAGAGCGCATCCCGCCCCCCAAAGGCGATGCTGATGCCCCTCTGCGCGCCTTGGTCTTCGACTCCAAGTACGACCCCTATAAGGGCGTCATCGCCTATGTGCGGGTAGTGGACGGGCGCCTTCAGGCCCACAGGCCTCTGCGCCTCATGGCCACGGGCAGGCCCCTGGAGCCCCTGGAGGTGGGCTACTTCCGACCCCAGCTAGTGCCTTGTCCAGTCCTGGACACGGGCGAGGTGGGCTACGTGGCCACCGGCCTAAAGAGCGTAGGCGACTGTCGGGTGGGCGACACCATCACCTACCACGATCGTCCCGCCTCCCAGCCCCTGCCCGGATACCGACCAGCCAAGCCCATGGTCTTCGCCGGCCTCTACCCGGCCGATAGTGAGGACTATCAGGGCCTGAGGGAGGCCCTGGAGAAACTGCGCCTGAACGATGCCGCCCTCTACTTCGAGCCGGAATCCTCCCTCGCCCTAGGGCCTGGGTTCCGCTGTGGCTTCCTGGGCCTTCTCCATATGGACATCGTTCAAGAGCGGCTGGAGCGGGAGTTCGGCATGAACATCCTGGTCACCGCCCCCAGTGTGGAGTACCGCGTCTTCACCACCGATGGCCGGGAGGTGGTGGTACGGAGCCCAGCTGATCTCCCACCCCCTCACCAGACGGCCGAGATCCGCGAGCCCTGGATGGACGTCTCTATCATCACGCCGGACCGCTATATCGGGGCCATCATGGAGCTGGTGACGGGCCGCCGGGGGGAGTTCAAACACATGGAATACCTGGACCAGGGGCCCTACGCTCGCCAGGGGGAGCGGCGTGTCCTCCTAGAGTTCAGGATGCCCCTCTCGGAGATGCTGGTGGACTTTTACGACCAGCTCAAGTCCCGCACCCAGGGCTACGCCAGCATGGACTATAGCTTCGCGGAGTACCGCCCGGGCAAGCTGGTGAAGCTGGACATCCTGGTCAACCAGCAGCCGGTGGACGCCCTTAGCCTCATCGTGCCCCAGGAGAAGGCCTACCAGGTGGGGCGGGCCCTGGTGGAGAAGCTACGGGAGCTCATCCCCCGCCAGCTGTTCGAGGTGGCCATCCAGGCGGCCATCGGCAGCAGGGTTATCGCCCGCAGCACCATCAAGGCGCTGCGCAAGAACGTGCTGGCCAAATGCTACGGAGGCGACGTCACCCGCAAGAAGAAGCTCCTGGAGCGTCAGAAGGAGGGCAAGAAACGTCTCCGCCGCATCGGCCGCGTGGAGGTCCCCCAGGAGGCCTTCCTCGCCCTCCTCAAGCTGGAGCTGTAACCCTAAGCATATCCTCTAAAAAACCAAAGAGGCCCCATCCTGCATGTCGTTGGCCTGGCGCCACGCTCAGACCGTGCGGGCCTTTTTGCCGCTATGGTTAGGATTACGTCAGGCCACAGGTCGTCTTGGGGGGTCGGACCACCCGTGGAGCTGGTTGCCCACCACACGGTGGCAGGCCACCCAGTGGGGACGGTCGGCGGTGCCCACGTTGCGCCATTCGGGCACACGGGTACGGCACTCGTCGATGGCGATAGGGCAACGGGTGTGGAAGACACACCCAGAGGGCGGGCGCAGGGGGCTTGGGATCTCCCCTTGCAGGATGATGCGCTCCCGCCGCGCCTCCACTGCCGGGTCGGGCACCGGCACCGCCGAGAGGAGGGCCTTAGTATATGGGTGGAGGGGGTTCTCGTAAAGCTCGTCCCGGTCAGCGAGCTCCATCAGCTTGCCCAGGTACATGACGGCCACCCGGTTGCTTATATGCCTCACTACTGACAGGTCGTGGGCGATGAACAGGTATGTGAGGTGGAACCGCGCCTGCAGCTCCTCCAACAGGTTGATGATCTGCGCCTGGATAGAGACATCCAAGGCGGAGACAGGCTCATCAGCCACGATGAAGGATGGCTGCACCGCCAGGGCGCGGGCGATGCCGATGCGCTGCCGCTGCCCACCGCTGAACTCGTGTGGGTAGCGGTTGGCGTAGAAGGGGTTGAGCCCCACCACCTGCATCAGCTGTTCCACCCGCTCCCGACGCTCTTTCCGGTTCTTGACCAAGCCATGGATGACCAGAGGCTCAGCGATGATGCTGCCTACCGTCATGCGCGGGTTAAGAGAGGCGAAGGGGTCCTGGAAGATCATCTGCATGTGGCGGCGCATGCGCCGCAGGGCAGAGGGCCGCATGGTGGTCAAGTCCTGCCCGTCGAAGATGACGCGCCCCCCGGTGGGCCTGTGGAGCAGGAGGACAGTACGGCCCAGGGTGGTCTTGCCACATCCCGATTCGCCCACCAGCCCCAGCGTCTCGCCCCGCCGGATGTCCAAGCTCACGCCATCCACCGCCTTTATGACCCCTATCCGCCGCTGCAGGATAATGCCTGACGTCACCGGGAAGTACACCCGCAGGTCCTGCACCGAGACCAGCACCTGGCCGTTCCCGGTGGTTCCTTGGGCTTCACGGCCCGACGTCATCTTCCCCCCTCCATTACGAGCTGACCGGTGATGCTGCGTTGGCCACAGCTCGCTGCCACTCCCAACAGGCTACCATATGTTCAGGCCCCACGGCCACCAAGGGCGGGCCTTCCACCTGGCACCGCTCAGTACGGAAGGGGCAGCGGGGGTGGAAGGCACAACCTGGGGGCATGTGCACCATGTCCGGTGGGAAGCCCTCGATGGGCTCCAGACGGGCCTTGCGCCCCTGGTCCAGGCGAGGCACTGAGCGCAGAAGTCCCAGGGTATACGGATGATGGGGGCGATGATAGAGCTCCATAGCGGGGGCCGTCTCCACCACCTTGCCAGCGTACATCACGTACACCCTCTGAGCATACCTGGCCACCACCCCTAGATTATGAGTGATGATGAGGACGGCGGTCCCCAGCTCCCGGGTGAGCTGGGTCATGAGCTCCAGAATTTGGGCCTGGATGGTCACATCCAGGGCGGTGGTGGGCTCGTCGGCCAGGAGGAGGCGAGGGCTACATGCCAGGGCCATGGCGATCATCACTCGTTGCCGCATCCCCCCCGAGAACTGGTGGGGGTAGCTATCGATGCGTTTGTGGGGCTCAGGGATCCCCACCATCTCCAGCAGCTCGATGGCCCGCGCCCGTGCCTGTCGCGGTTCCATCTTCAGGTGGACCTCCAGGGGCTCCGTCAGCTGCCGCCCTATGGTGAGGACGGGGTTTAAGGAGGTCATGGGCTCCTGGAAGACCATGGCGATCTTGTGGCCGCGGATGGAGCGTATACCATCATCGTCCAACTTGAGGAGGTCAACCCCCTCAAACCAGATCTCGCCACTCACGATGCGCCCCGGCGGAGAAGGGATGAGCCGCATGATGGAGAGGGCGGTCACCGTCTTGCCACAGCCTGACTCCCCCACCAGCCCCACGATCTCCCCACGGTGGATGTCCAGGGACACCCCATCCACAGCCCTGACGACGCCATCTTCGGTGAAGAAATAGGTAGACAGGTTGCGCACTTTCAGTAGGGGTTCTGCCACAGCTCCACCTCACACAGGCTCAACTTCGGCGGTGTCATTTTAGGGTAGACCATGCCCCTTGGGCAATAGTATGCGTGGGGCCCGCCCAAGACAACTCCTCCCGGATGTCATCGTCTTGGCCAAGCGTGCCAACCCGGGGATAGTCGTCTGGGCCCAGATGTCTTTAAACAGGGCGATGTAGAGACCAACGAGCGGTGTTTTAAGCAGCTGGGCGATTAAGTGAGACGACGGCGATACGCTGTCAATAGTGTGACCGTCTTTTACAGCATCGACCCTGCTCTTTCTTTCACATCTTCCGATGCTCGACCAGTTTTACGGCTGGTTCACAGCGAACTATCAATGACGTGGACTGGCCAGGGAGGAGGAGCTTAAGTTGGGGTGTTCGCCTAGCCCAACGAGGATGGTGGGGAAGGCGGGACTCGAACCCGCACGCCGCAACGCGGCACGTGATCCTAAGTCACGCTCGTCTACCCATTCCGACACTTCCCCACCCCAAGAAGGCCAGGGGCTGGAGGGCCGCCCGGGACTCGAACCCGGAACCCGCGGATTAAGAGTCCGCCGCTCTACCAGTTGAGCTAGCGGCCCAAATCCTATTTAGCGCCGCCACCAGGGGCCTTGTCAAGGGGAAGGAGAGCCATCTCTATGACGCAGCTCGGGCCATCTACCCTCTGTCGCCGCCGATGAAGCCGAACAGTACCCCGGCCACACGACGTATCTGGATCTCCTCCGAGCCCTCGGTGATGCGATAGCGGCGAAAGTGGCGGTAGATGTACTCGAAGGGCTTGTGGCGGGTGTAGCCTATGCCCCCGTGCACCTGCATGGCGCGGTCGGCCGCCTCACAAGCCAGGCGGTTGGCCCGATAGTTGGCCATGGCCACCTTGTCCGATACCTCCATGAAGTCCTTTTGGTCCATCAGCCAGGCGGTCTTGTAGACCAGGTTGCGGACCAGCTCGCACTCGGTGTGGAGCTCGGCCAGGGGCCACTGGATGGCCTGGCGCTGGGCCAGGGGCACGCCCCAGGTCTTGCGCTCTTTAGCATAGGCAACGGCCTCGTTGATACAGAACTGGGCGATGCCTACAGCCGAGGCGGCCTGCCGGATGCGGTTCTCATGGACGAAGTGCTGGGCCACCCGCAGGCCTTCGCCCTCAGCGAGCACGATGGCGCTATTGGGCACCCGCACGTTGCGCAACACCACTTCAGCGTGGTCTGTGGGCATGTTGAAGGTCCACCAATAGAATGGCACCTCCAGCCCCGGCGTGTCCCGCGGCACCAGGAAGGCAGTGATGCCTTTGGCCTCGCCAGGGCGGCCTGACGTGCGGGCGAAGATGAGATCGTGGGTGGCATGGTGCATGCCGCTATTGAAGCGTTTGGCCCCGTTGATGACCCATTCATCGCCGTCGCGGACGGCGGTGGTCTCCAGCCAGGTGGCATCGGAGCCGTGGCCAGGCTCGGTGAGACCAAAGGCGATGCGCACTTCGCCCCGGATCATGGGCTCGATAAGGGCCCTCTGGTCGGGCGTGCCATAGGCGTGGAGGATGTGGACGATGGGGAAGTTGCCCACCACCGAGAACTCCACCTGGAACTCGTAGTGCAGGCCAGGGCCGCGGGTGGTCAGGTGCTCGCGGATGAGGGCCATGTCCAGGTTGGTGCCGTCGCTGCCGCCCAGCTCCCTGGGCAATGAGTAGCGGTAAAAGCCGGCGCGGTCGGCGCGGCGGCGGGCCTCGGCCATGAGCTCCTCCCACTCGCGGCGGGGGATGCCACCGTTCTCCCAGTCGGTGCGAGCCCACTCGCGGCGGTGGTCGAAGAGCTCGGGGTGGGCCTCCTCAAGGGGCTTGATCTCACGTTCGATGAACGCGTCCAACTCCCTGAGGAACCGCTGCACGTGCTCGGGGATGGCAAAGTCCATAGTCTCACCTCTACTTTAGAACAGCTGCCAGAGCTGGTGTTGGTGCTCCAGCTCCTGCGGGGGGCCCTCCAGTACTACCTGGCCCATGCGCAATATGTACAAATACTGGGCCAGGTCCAGTGCCAGCCGCAGGTTCTGTTCCACTATCAACACCGATAGCCCTTCTGCCTTCACTAACTCCCTGATGGTGTTCATGAGGTTCTGGGCCACTGTCGGCGCCAGACCCAGTGAGGGCTCGTCCAGTAGCAGCACTCTGGCGCCGGCCATCAAGGCGATGCCGATGGACAGCATGCGCTGCTGGCCGCCGCTCAGAGTACGGGCGGGCTGGGCCCAGCGCTCCCGCAAGATGGGGAAGAGGGACACGACCCTCTCCAGTCGTCGTTCCCGCTCCGAGCGCTCCTTGACCACCTGAGCGCCCAGCAGGAGGTTGTCGCGCACCGACAGATCGCCGAAGACCGCCCTCTCCTGCGGCAGATAGACGAGCCCATCGCGGATGTTCTCTTCGCAAGGGCGGTTGGCGATGTTATGCCCGTTCAGCAAGATGGCGCCGGCGTGTACCCGTGCCAGGCCCACGATGGCCCTGAGGGTAGTACTCTTGCCTGCCCCATTGTGGCCCAGTAGCGCCACCACGTTACCGCGTGGCACTTGCAAGGAGATGTCGAACACTACCGGCCGGCTGCCGTATCCTGCCCGCACCTGCTGTAGCTGGAGCACGATCCCGTCGCTGCCCGGCATGGCCATGGCGCTACGCTCCGAAGTAGGCTGCGATGAGGCGCGGATCGGCCATCAGCTCCTGCAGCGAGCCCTCGGCGGTGATCCGCCCCGACTCCATGAAGTAGCAGTGGTCGGCCAGTTGTCCCAGGGCGTAGAGGTTATGCTCCACCACACACACCGTCTTGCCTTGGGCGGGAAGGGCGCGGATGACCAGCGCCACCCTGTCCACCCATTGGGGGTCGATGCCGGAGATGGGCTCGTCGAGGAGGAGCACGTCGGCGCCCGTGGCCAGCAGGCGAGCAATGGCCACCAGCTTCTGTTCGCCGAAGGAGAGCTCGCCTGCCAACATGCCGGCCTTGTCCACCAGGCCCACGAACGAGAGGCACTCCAGGGCCAAATCCTTGGCCCGTCGCTCGGCCCGGGCCGTGGCCAGCGGGGCGCCCAGCAGCAGGGGGAGGTGCTCGCCCGGGTGGCGGCTGTAGGCGAGCATCACGTTCTCCAGCACGGTCATGCGCAAGAACAGGCGTACGTCCTGGAAGGAGCGGACCATCCCCAGGCGGGCGATGGCATCAGGCGTCATGCCTGTGATGTCCCTACCCTTGAGCCGCACGGTGCCACCGTCGGGAGGTATGACGCCGGTGAGGAGGTTGAACAGGGTCGTCTTGCCGGCGCCGTTGGGGCCCACTAGGCCCGTGACCAGCCTCTCCCTCAGGACTAGGTCCACCCCGTCCACAGCCACGATGCCACCGAAGGCTTTGCGCAGGCCCTCCACCGTCACCACCGGCGTGCGGGTGGCGATGTCGATGCCCGTCTCCTGCTGGCCAGGCCCCGTCGGCGCAGGCGACTCGGCCGCTCCCGCCGCCGGCGGCGGGCTCTGGTGCCCCGCCGCCGCTGCTCCGGGCAGGGGGCGCCCAAACCTGGCCAGAGCCCGTCGGAAGCTGAAGTGCTCGGGTATCAGCCCCTCCGGCCGCAAGCGCATCAGGAGCACCAGGGCGACGCCGTATATCACCAGTCGTATCAGGGCCGCCTTTTCAGCGCCGATGTCCAGGTTCTTCTCCAGGATGGGCGAGGAGATGACGATGATGGCCGCCCCCACGGCCGGGCCCACGAGGCTGCCCATTCCCCCGAAGATAACCATGGTCACCAAGAGGAGGGATTGGGTGACGTTGAACTGGACGGGAGAGGCCAGGCGCAGGTAGTAGGCCCAGAGGGCGCCCATGAGCCCTGCCATGGCCGAGGCCAGGGTGAATACCTGCACCTTGTACGCGAACACGTTCTTGCCTACCGCCCTGGCAGCCAGCTCGTCTTCCCGCAGGGCTCTGAGCACGCGGCCGTAGGGCGATTCGGCTAGACGCCAGTACAGAAGCGCACAGATCCCGGCGACGCAGAGCAGGAGCCAGAAGAACTGGCTGGGCTTGGCCATGGCCTTGCCGAAGATGGAGGGCACCGGCATCCCCACCAGCCCGTAGGCGCCGCCTAGGTCGCGGGTACTGTTGGCCACCGTCACCAGCACCACTGCCGCCGCCAGAGTGAGAAGGATCAGGTGCTGGACGGTGAGGCGGAGGGCTGGCACGCTCAGAAAGGCGCCGGCTGCGCCAGCCATCAGGGTGGCCAGCACCAGGGACGGCACGAAGTCCATTCCGTTAGCGATGGCCAGCTTGGCGGCGGTATAGCCGCCAATGCCGGCGATAGCCGCGTGGGCCAGCGAGACCTGCCCGGCGTAGCCGATGAGCAGGTTCAGCGACAGGGACAGCACCACGAATATGAGCACCTGGTTGGCGATGTCGAACCTGTACTCCATGACGCCCCCCTCAGGCGGTAACCAGTCGCTGCACCTGCCGCAGGGCCAGGCGTAGCTGGACGGGCCTTAGCGCCAAGTAGACGAACAGCACGCCGAACACCACTACCGGCGCCCATTGAGCGCTGAGGAAGAGCCCGCTCAGGCTCTCCACCAGGCCTAATGCCAGCCCCGTCAGCGCCACCGACACCGGCCTGGTGCCCAGGGCCATGAAGGCCACCACGAAGGCGATGAGGGTCTGCTGCAGGCCCATGTCTGGCACGGCCGCGAAGCGTATGGCAGCGTACACGGCGAACACCCCAGCCAGCGCCGAACCGATGGCGAAGACCAGCCAGTACACCCGTTCCGTATTGATACCCACCACCCGCGCCAGCTCGGGGTTCACTCGCACGGCGTTGATGATACGCCCCCAGGGCGTGTAGCTCAGGAAGAAGGCCACCGCCAGCACCAGGAACCAGGCGGTGAACACCGCCGCCATGTCCAGGCTGGTGAAGGTTACGCCTAGCACCGTGAAGGGACGCAGCGGGAAGCCCCCCAGGGAGCGGCTGGCGGACTCCGCCCCCCAGGTGAGCCGTATCAGGTTCTCGGCTACGATGGTGAGGCCCAGGGAGGCTATGAAGATGCCTAGCAGCCCGCCGCCACCCGCCGCCAAGGGCCCGTAGACCACACCCTCCATCAGTACCCCCGACAGACTTGCCACCACGACGGCCAGGAAGAAGGCCACGCCCAAGGGTATGCCCACGTCCTGGGAGAGGGCGATGGCCACATAGGCGGCCAGAGTGTAGGTCACCGCATAGGCGAGATGAAACCTGCCCGTCACCGTGAGGATGAGGGCGAAGCCCAGCCCTAACACCCCGTACCAGCTACCGTTTATCACCCCGTTGGTGAACAGCTGCGGGAACAGCTCGCCCCGGAAGTCCATCTTCCGTCCTCTGGCCTCAGTCCAGCACCTGCAGCAGCCGCTCCCGGTTCATCTTGGCGACCACCCTGGCCTTGCAACCGCTCACCTTGCCGATGACCTGGAGCTTGTCCACATCGTGCTCCTCCAGGTCGAAGGTGATGGTGCCGACATTGTTAGGGTCGCCGCCGTAGAGGCTCTTAAAGGTGGGGTTCTGTTTGAGGGCGTTCTGGAGGTTCTCGCCGGTGATGGGCTGGTTACGAGAGAGCACCCTCCGCACCAGCTCCCAGACGATGAACACCTTCTCGTAGAAGTTGGCGGCGTAGAAGTCGGGGTTCTGGTTGTACTTTTGGCGGAAGGCATCGATGAACAGTTTGGACCAGGGGTTGAAGGGCTGCTCGATGTCGAAGTAGTCGAAGGCGAACCAGTACTGGTCGTAGGCGGCGCCTGCCACCTGACACGCGTCAGGGGTGAATTCGAAACCGATCACCTGGGCCTTCATGCCCGAGGTGACATACTGCTTCATGAAGTAGCCCGGGTCTAGACCCCAGAGGCCGGTGAGGATCACGTCCGGATTGGTGCCCCGCACGCGGGCCAGGGTGGTTGAATAATCGGTAGTGCCGATCTGGACCCGCTCGTCGGCCACCAGCTCCATGTTGTTGGCAGCCAGAACCTGCTTCAGGTAGGCGATGACGGGCTCGTTGGCCGGGCCCACATCCCAGCCCACGTTAGCGACGCGGCGGGCGTTGGGCAGCTTGCGCCGGACATACTGGACCACGCCGTTGAAAGCGTCGTCAGGTATGACGGCCCGGGTGCCCCAGAAGTAGTCTTGCCTCTTCCATAACTGGCTGGTACCGCCGCCCCCGTCCAGGACCAGCACTTTGGCCGGCTGGATGACGGGCAGAATGGAGCCCAGCACGGCGGCGTAGGAGGACAGGATGATCTGTACGCCATCGTTGACCAGCTCGCGGGCGGCGGTGGCGCCGGCCGTGACATCGCCGGACTTGTGGTCCTTGTAGATGACCTGGAAGTTGGGGCCGCCCGCGGCGCGCACATGCTCCACCCCCAGGTCGGTGCCCTTGGTCATGATCTGGCCGTAGTAGGAGCCAGGGCCGGTGAGGGCCAAGATGACGCCCAGCTTGATGGTCTGGCCCTGGCCGGCCTGGGGCCCGCCGGGGCCCAGCCACTCGTTGAGCTTGGACAGGTCGACGGCCCCGGCCCGTGGCGCTGGGGTGCCGGTGGTGGGGGCGCCCTCCTCGCCGCGGCAGGCCAGGTAAGCGCCAGCCGCCAGCCCGGCTACCCCCAGGGCGCCCAGCCGCATCAGCTGGCGCCGGCTGAGGCGTCGCTCGAAAAAGTGGTCCCAGTAGCCTTTCTCCTCGTGCATTGCTCTCCCTCCTCGGAGCTTTCCCCTCTCGGACTCCGGTCAGGCGCCCTCGAAGAAGCGCCGCGGGTTCTCCACCAGCATCTGCTGGACCTGGGCCTCCG